>JAUYGW010000087.1 GCA_030690245.1 Gallionella sp.
CCTGGTCCTGCCGGGGCGCCTGGACGATGTCGGCGACGTCGCGCAGATAGACCGGCTCGCCGGTGACCGATGAGGTGGTCAGCAGGCCGATGTCCCGCGCCGAGGCCAGGGACCGGCCCGCGGCGACATCCACCGCCTGGCCGCCGTCGCGGATCGCGCCGGCGGGGAAGGCGCGATTGGCCTGTTTGACGGCCTCGATCACCGAACCGAGCGGCACCCCGCGCAGGGTCAGGCGCTCGGGATCGGGCTCGATGCGGATCTCGTCCGGCCGGCCGCCGACGATGAAGGTCAGGCCGACGTCGTCGACCTTGGCCACCTCGGTGCGCAGCTTGGCGGTGATGTCGTAGAGGGCCTGGTCGGTCCAGCGCCCGGCCGCGCCCGGCTTCGGCGACAGGGTCAGGACCATGGCCGGAACGTCGTTGATGCCCCGGACGACCACGTTCGGTTCCGGAATGCCCACCGGGATGCGGTCGATGTTGGCGCGGATCTTCTCGTGAACCCGCACGGCGGCGTCGTCGGGGTCCTCGCCGACCTTGAAGCGGGCGGTGACCATCACCTGGTCGTCGGTGACCTGGGTGTAGACATGGTCGACGGCGTCGATGCTCTTGACGATGGTCTCGAGCGGCTTGGCCACCAGCTCGGCGGCGTCGTCGGCCCGCAGACCCGGGGCCCGCACCATGATGTCGACCATCGGCACGCTGATCTGCGGCTCTTCCTCGCGGGCGATCGTGGCGACGGCCAGAAGGCCGACGAGGATGGCGGCGAGCAGGAAGAGGGGCGTCAGCGGCGAGGCGATCGTCGCCTGGGCCAGCCGTCCGGACAGGCCGAGCTTCACGACGCCGCTCCCGGGACGACGATGGTGTCGCCGATGGCGAGGCCCGACAGAACCTCGACCCGGTCGGGATCGGACGCCGGGGCCAACTGCACGGCCACGTCTGACGCCTGGCCCGACCGTTCGATCAGCCGCACGAAATCGACGCCGAACCGGGTGGAGACGAAGCGCCGGGGCAGGGTCACGGCCGGTCGCTCGCCGGCCTTGATGCGCACCCGCACCCGTTGGCCGACCAGATTGGCGGCCAGGCCCGGAACCGCGATGTCGACGGTCACCCGTCCGGCGGTGACGGACGGATACAGCTGCAGGATGGCCCCGGCCGTCGGGGCGGCGGCGAGGTCCTGGGGATCGAGCGTGACCGCGTCGCCGACCTTGAGGGCGCGGGTCTGGGATTCGGGGATTTCGGCCCGCAGCAGGGCGACCCCGGCGGTGACGGTGGCCACGGACTGGCCGGCCGTGACGACCGAGCCGGCGGGGACGTCGGCGCGCAGGACGCGGCCGGTCGCCGGGGCCAGGACCGCGCCCTGGGCCCCGATCTCGGCGCTGGCCGAACGCTGGG
>JAUYGW010000089.1 GCA_030690245.1 Gallionella sp.
AGGCACGCCGCGCCAAACGCGACATGATCGAGGCCAACCTGCGCCTGGTGATTTCCATCGCCAAGAAATACACCAACCGCGGCCTGCAATTCCTCGACCTGATCCAGGAAGGCAACATCGGCCTGATGAAGGCGGTGGACAAGTTCGAATACCGCCGTGGCTACAAGTTCTCGACCTATGCGACCTGGTGGATCCGCCAGGCGATCACCCGTTCCATCGCCGACCAGGCGCGCACCATCCGTATCCCGGTACACATGATCGAAACCATCAACAAGATGAACCGCATCTCGCGGCAGATCATGCAGGAGACCGGTCTGGAGCCGGATGTGGCGACCCTGGCGATCAAGATGGAAATGCCGGAAGACAAGATCCACAAGATTCTGAAGATCGCCAAGGAGCCAATTTCCATGGAAACGCCGGTGGGCGACGACGACGATTCGCATCTGGGCGATTTCATCGAAGACTCGAACACCGCCGTGCCGATCGATGCGGCCATTTACGAGAGCCTGCGCGGCGCGACAGCGGATATTCTCGACAGCCTGACCCAGCGTGAGGCCAAGGTGTTGCGGATGCGTTTCGGTATCGAAATGAATACCGACCATACGCTGGAAGAAGTCGGTAAGCAGTTCGACGTAACCCGCGAACGCATACGCCAGATCGAAGCCAAGGCGCTACGCAAACTGCGCCACCCGTCACGCTCCGAGAGGCTCAAGAGCTTCCTCGACAGCGAAGGCTAATCTCTTACGGGTCGTTAGCTCAGTTGGTTAGAGCAGAGGACTCATAATCCTTTGGTCCACGGTTCAAGTCCGTGACGACCCACCAATAAAATCAAGGCCCGCAGCGATGCGGGCCTTTTTTAAGTTAGTAGATCATTAGCAGGCCTTCCACGGGCCGCATTGCAACTAAATTCAGTTGCGGTGATCTGAGCTATTGGGTAGGATTCACGCATGGGAAAACATGAAAAGCTGCTGGCTAAGCTCAAAAGTCGCCCGAAGGATTTTACCTTTCAGGAGTTGGTCACCCTGTTGTCAGGATCCGGCTATGTGCTCAATCAAAGCGGCAGCGGGTCGCGTGTGCGGTTTGAGCATAGCAGCCATTCGCCGGTGTTGATGCACAAGCCGCACCCGTCACCGGTGCTGAAGCCATATCAGATTGACCAAGTGCTGGATGTTTTGAAACAGGAGGGTTTGCAATGAAAAACACGATGGAACACAAGGGCTATACCGGCTCAGTCGAGTACAGCGACGAAGATGGAATTTTCTTCGGCAAGGTGCAGTTTATCCGCGCTCTGATCAGCTACGAAGGCAGTAATGCCGAAGAGTTGCGCAAAGACTTCCATGATGGGGTGGATGATTATCTGGCGATGTGCGAGGGAAAAAATATCACACCGGAACAGCCATTCAAGGGGTCATTCAACGTGCGGGTTGGCCGTGACCTGCACCGTCAGGTTGCGCTCGAAGCAGCGCGGCGCGGCGTGAGTTTGAATAGTCTGATCATTGCCGCTCTGGAGAAGGAAACACACCGCGCGGCCTAGAAAGAATTCTCCCGAAGGGTGTCAAGGATGCTGGGTTGTGCGCATGGTAAAAATTAAAAATTGCGGAGGGGTGGCAGGTTATCTCCCTGACCTGTAACGATTCCGTTTCACCCTCTCATAATCCTTTGGTCCACGGTTCAAGTCCGTGACGACCCACCAATAAAACAAAGGCCTGCAGCGATGCGGGTCTTTTTATTTCTCCTCGTTGACATTCATTAATACAGTTGATATTGTGCGCGCCTCATTATCAATTACTAAGGGTTTTTCAAATGGTTACCACAATGCTGCCTATTGCACTAGTCGTCGTCGTCGTGCTCGTCATCGTTCTCTTCGTTAAGTAAGATTCTTCTGCTATCGAGCAAGACAGGCGAGAGCCAAACCTTAGATACAGGTTGCAGGCTTTAAGATGAGGGACTCGGATGATCGAGTCCCTTTTTCTTTCATGAGGTGTCATTTGTCCACGAATACCGTGTTATCGGCGAGTGCCTTGCGCCGCAAGGCGCGGCTTGATTCCCTTGCTGCAATCGAATTCCCCGCCGATCTCCCGGTGGTGGGCAAGCGCGAGGAGCTGGCGCGCGCCATTGCCGGCAATCAGGTGGTCATCGTGTGCGGCGAAACCGGCTCGGGCAAGACCACGCAGTTGCCGAAAATCTGTCTGGCGCTGGGGCGCGGCATTCATGGCTGCATCGGCCATACCCAGCCGCGCCGCGTGGCGGCGCGGACAGTGGCGGCACGCATCGCATTTGAGTTGAAAACCGAGCTGGGCGGCGCGGTCGGCTACAAAATCCGTTTTCACGACAAGGTGTCGCCCGACACCAGCATCAAGCTGATGACCGACGGCATCCTGCTGGCGGAAATCCACGGCGATCCGCTGCTGAGAAATTACGACACGCTGATTATCGACGAGGCGCACGAGCGTTCGCTCAATATCGATTTTCTGCTTGGCTACCTTAAACAACTGCTGCCGCGCCGCCCCGATCTCAAACTCATCATCACTTCGGCCACGCTGGATGCGGATCGCTTTACCGCGCATTTCGGCGCGGTGGCGGTCGAGGTGTCGGGGCGCAGTTACCCGATCGAGACGCGCTACCGCCCGTTGCAGATCAGTGACGAAGGCGAGGCGCAGGATGTCCCGCAGGCGGTGAGCAGCGCGCTGGACGAGCTGGCCGCTGGCGGCCTGCGCGGCGATGTGCTGGTGTTCCTGCCGGGCGAGCGCGAGATTCGCGACACGGCGGAGGCGCTGCGCAAGCATCATCCTCCAGGTATGCGTCACGGGGGCATCGAAGTGCTGCCGCTGTTCGCGCGCTTGTCGGCGGCGGAGCAGGACCGGGTATTCAAAACCGGCGCGCCGCGCCGCGTGGTGCTGGCGACCAATGTCGCGGAGACCTCGCTGACCGTGCCGAACATCGGCTACGTGATCGACTGCGGGCTGGCGCGGGTGAACCGCTACAGCATCCGCCAGAAGGTCGAGCAGCTGCACATCGAGAAGATCTCGCGCGCCGCCGCCAATCAGCGCGCAGGGCGCTGCGGGCGGGTGATGAGCGGCGTGTGCATCCGCCTGTACGATGAGGCGGACTTCCTGCAGCGCGCCGAATTCACCGACCCGGAGATCTTCCGCGTGTCGCTGGCGACCGTCATCCTGCGCATGAGCGCGCTGGAGCTCGGCGATATTGCCGAGTTCCCGTTCATCGAGCCGCCCACGCCGCGCATGATCGCCGACGGCTATCAGTTGCTGGTCGAACTCAATGCGATCGTTGAAAAAGACACTTCTCCCGCAAGGCGGGAGGATGCGATTACTCTTCCTCCCTCCGGGGGGAAGTTGGAAGGGGGTAGCGCGCGGCAACTCACCGATCTTGGGCATGAACTGGCCAAACTGCCGCTCGACCCGAAAATCGCGCGCCTGCTGCTGGCGGGGCGGCAGTACCACTGCCTGACGGAAATCCTCGTCATCGCCAGCGCGCTGTCGGTGCAGGACCCGCGCGAACGCCCGCTGGATCGGCAGGAGGCGGCGGATGCCGCGCATAAATGCTTTGCCGACGAGCGTTCCGATTTTCTGGCTTACGTGAAGCTGTGGGCGTGGTTCGAACAGGCGGTGGCGCACAAGCAATCCAACCGCCTGCTTGCGGAAGAATGCCGGAAAAACTTCCTGTCGCCGCTGCGCCTGCGCGAATGGCGCGAGCTGCATCAGCAACTGCACGCTCAGGTCGCCGAGATGGGGATGCGCGGGAATGAACAGCCCGCGACCTATGAGCAGATCCACAAAGCCCTGTTGTGCGGGCTGCTCGGCAACATCGGCATGAAGAGCGTGGAAGGCAACGAATATCTGGGCGCGCGCGGGATCAAATTTTTCATCGCGCCCAATTCGGTGCTGGCGAAGAAAGGCAGCAAATGGGTGATGGCGGGCGAGCTGATCGAGACGCACCGCCTGTATGCACGCTGCGTGGCGCGTATCGAACCGGAGTGGCTGGAGGAGATCGGCACGCATCTGATCAAGCGGCATTATTACGACCCGCATTGGGAAAAGAAGTCCGCCCAGGTTGCCGCCTATGAGCGCAGCACCCTGCATGGCCTGCTGCTGAACGCCAGGAAGCGCGTGCACTACGGGCCGATGAACCCTGCGGAGTCGCGCGAGATATTCATCCGCCAGGCGCTGGTCGAAGGCGAGTTCAATACCATGGCGCCGTTCTTCGCGCACAACCAAAAACTGATCGCCGACATCGAGGCGTTGGAACACAAGGCGCGACGCCCCGACGTGCTGGTGGACGACGAGTTGATCTTCGCGTTTTATGACAGCCGTGTGCCTGAACTTATCCACAACGGCGCGGCTTTCGAACACTGGCGCAAGGAAGCGGAGCGCGCCGATGCTAAGCTGCTCTATTTGAAAAAAGACG
>JAUYGW010000100.1 GCA_030690245.1 Gallionella sp.
CCATCAGGGATAGAGGCAATGCGCCTCACCAAAAATCCGGATGTATGGCTGCAATCTTCACCTACTCAAAATCATCAATTGAAAGCTTGGCAAAAGTGGGCGTCCATGTATGAATTATCCGGGTTTATCCTAAAAACCGCAGTTGGCGGAAAATGGCATTCTATTTCAACGCGTTAGGCTACGCCTGTAGGTGCGAATTCATTCGCACGCAACCTGTTGTTAGGGCGAATGAATTCGCCCCTACATATCCCTCAACTGCGGTTTTTAGGTTTATTGTAGTTATCCCGGCGATGCTGGATTGGTGCGCCTTAGCTTCCGCTATCCTTTATGCAGCTTTTCCTCTGCCTGCTGCAACGCTTCCGGCAACCCCAGCAGCACCAGCACATCGCCTGCCTGAAGCCGCATTTCTTTGCTCGGCTGCGCACCGCGCACGCCGTGGCGGCGCACCGCGTTCACTTCGACGTTCAAGGCATCCATACCAACTTCGCGCAATTGTTTGCCTGCCGCGACGGAATCTTCCTTGAGCAACACGCTCAAAAAGCGCTGCTGCAAACGGTCCGTTGCCTCACCGACTTCATATTGGGCGCTGCGCAAATAGCCCCTGAACACCGCATAGCGGCGCGCGCGGCTTTCCTGAACGCGGCGGATCACGCGGTTCAGCGGCACCCCCGCCATCAGCAGGGTTTGCGAGGCGAGCATCACGCTGCCCTCCAGTACTTCGGCGACCACTTCCGCCGCGCCGGCTTCCTTCAGCGCTTCCACATGCGTGTCGTCGGTGGTGCGCACCACGACCGGCAAATCGGGGCGCAACTCCTTGACATGGCGAAGGATCGCCAGCGCGGAATGCTTGTCTTTGTAGGAGATGACCAAGGCCTTGGCGCGCATCAGTCCGGCGGCCATCAACACTTCGCGCTTGGCGGCGTCGCCGTACACCACGCTTTTCTTCGCGGCAGCGGCTTCGCGCACGCGGCGCGAATCGAGATCCAGCGCGATAAAGCTCAGTTTCTCTTCTTCCAGAAAACTGGCCAGCGTATGCCCGCTGCGCCCATAGCCGCAAATGATGATATGCCCGCTGCTGCTCATGCTTTGAATGGCGATCTGGTGCATCTGCATCGCGCGGTTGGTCCATTCGGCGGCGGAAAAACGCCGTGCAATCGCCTCGCCGTGCTGGATCAGGAAGGGCGCCGCCAGCATGGAAAGCAGCATCGCCGCCAGCGTGATCTGCATGGTCGCATCGTTGAGCAAGTGCGTGCCATCCGCCAGCGTCAGCAGCACGAAACCGAATTCACCGGCCTGCGCCAGGCCGATTGCGCTGCGCAGCGCCACGCCCCAATCCCCCTCGAAGGCACGCGCGAGCAAGGCCACGATCAACACCTTGAACAGGATCAGCGCCACCAAGGCCAGCATTACCCAGCCAAAATCTCCCAAGACGCTGCCCAGATCGAGCTTCATGCCGATGGTCACGAAAAACAAGCCGAGCAGCACGTCGCGGAACGGTTTGATGTCTTCTTCCACCTGATAGCGGTATTCGGTTTCGGAAATCAGCATGCCCGCGACAAACGCGCCCAGCGCCAGCGACAAGCCCGCCAGCTCGGTGAAATAAGCCAGCCCCAGCGTGATCAGCAGCACGTTGAGCATGAACAATTCGGAGGATTTCTGCCGCGCCACGACGTGAAACCACGGCCGCATGACATGCTGCCCGAATACCAGCAGCACCAGCAGCACCGCGACCGCCTTGAGCGCCGCGAAGGCCAGCGTGGACGAAAGATCGTCGGGATTCGAGGCCAGCGCGGGAATGATGATCAGCAGCGGGACCACGGCGAGGTCCTGAAACAGCAGCACGCCCATCATCTGCTGGCCGTATGGCAGATTCAGCTCGGCGCGCTCGACCAGCATCTTGCTGACAATCGCGGTGGAAGACATCGCCAAGACACCGCCCAAGGCCAGTCCCGCGCGCCAGTCCAGCCCGAACATGGCCGCGACCGCCATCACCAGCAATATGGTCGCGATCACCTGCGCGCCGCCCAGACCGAAAACGGTGCGCTTCATCGCCGTCAAGCGCGTCAAACTGAATTCCAGGCCGATGCTGAACATCAGGAACACCACGCCAAACTCGGCAAGGTGCTGCGTTCCCGCCGCATCGGGCATCCACGCCAACGCATGCGGGCCGATCAGGATGCCGACCACCAGATAACCCAGC
>JAUYGW010000108.1 GCA_030690245.1 Gallionella sp.
CATTCGCGCACCTGCGCCACCGAGCCGGGCGCGGAAGTAAGCTGCTCGGAATACACGGTCTGGATCGAGTCGATCACCACCACGTCCAGCTTGTCGTCTTGTCCCGTGGCAGCGATGGCCGCCTGGATTTTTTCGAGCTGGATTTCGGGCAGCAGGCGCAGGCTGCGCGCATCCAGCGACAGGCGCTTGGCGCGCAACGCGATCTGCTGCGCCGATTCTTCGCCGCTGACGTACAGGGTGCTTTGTTGTTTGGACAGATGCGCCAACACTTGCAGCAACAAGGTGGATTTGCCGATGCCCGGATCGCCGCCGATCAGCACCACCGCACCGGCCACCAGCCCGCCGCCGAGCACGCGGTCGAATTCCTCGATGCCGGTCGGCGTGCGCGGCACTTCCGCCGCCTCCACCTCGGAGAGCAACTGCACCCTGCCGCTCGCCGCCAGCGCGCTGAAACGGTTTTTAGCGCCGGGGACAGAAGCCTCCGCCACCGATTCGATCAGCGTGTTCCATTCCATGCAATGCGGGCACTGCCCCTGCCACTTCGGCGTCTGCCCGCCGCACTCGGTGCAGGAATAAATCGTTTTTGCTTTTGCCATGCTTACCTTTATTCTGGATTGTCCATTAGCCTGTTCGTGCTTTGTAGGAGCACGCCCTGCGTGCGAATCGCGGCTAGGAGCCGCTCCTACAACGGCATTTTGGTTCTAATGGATTATCCCAGTTTATTGAAATAATGTAGGACGGATACTATCGAAGGCGCGACACGGGTTACTTCATCCGGGAAGGCAGTTTGATCGTATCGCCCGCCACCATGAACACGCCCTTGCCCTGATGATGCAGGGTGCGCGGGTTTTTAATGGCAGGATCGATCCAGGCCTTGACCACCTCCAGCACGAAGAAATTGTACTTGTTCATCATCCGCGTATCGACCACTTTGCATTCGAGGTTGGCGTAGCACTCGGCGATCAGCGGCGCTGCCACCTGTGAGGCGGGCAGCGGCGTGAGCTTGAATTTCTCGAACTTGTCGACCTTATTCCCCGAGCAGTTGCCGATGCCCACCACCTGCTTCGCCAGCTCCACCGACGGGATGCTGAGCACGCATTCCCTGGTGATTCGCAACGCGTCGAAGCTGTGGTTCCGCCCGCTGATCACGCAGCCCACCAGCGGCGGCTCGAACTCCATCATCGTGTGCCACGACTGGGTCATGATGTTCGCCTTGCCCTTGTGCGCGGTGGTCACCAGCACCACCGGCCCCGGCTCCAGCAGGCGGTAAACCTGGGACAACGGATAAGTTTTTTTAGCCATCTCCAGTTCCTTTCATCCCATCAAAGGAAATTCAAAACCTGCGCGGGCCGGATAGCATGGTCACCCTTATTCGATCAACTCCCATTGCGGATTCCATACGATCTCCCACAAATGCCCGTCGGGGTCTTTGAAATAGCCCGAATAGCCGCCCCAAAACGTGTCCTGAGCCGGCTTTACGATGACGGCGCCTGCTTTTTCGGCTTGCTCCATCACCTTGTCGACTTCTGCCCTGGAGGCAACATTGTGCCCCAGCGTGAGCTCGGTGGCGCTCGGAGCGCCCAGAGGAACACCGGCATCGTATGCGATATTCGCCCGCGGCCAGATCGCCAGCTTCAGGCCTGCCTGCAGATCGAAGAAAGCAACGGCCCCATGCTCGAACTCTGCGCCGATGATCCCCTGCGTCGGCAACCCGAGCCCATCGCGGTAGAACGCAAGCGACTTCTCCAGATCGTCCACGCCTATGGTGATAAGAGTGATGCGAGGTTTCATGTCTGCGCCTCCTTGCTATCGATCCAAGACGAATCCAGCCCTGCTTTGCCATCTTTTAAATAAGTTCAGTTAAGGCTTAACTCCCACCCTATCCCACGACCATTCGCGTAAAATCGCTCCCGCACTATAGCCGCACCCCAACCCGAAATCCACCGCCCCGATTGCCTAGATAACTTACTCCTGCCGTGTCCGCCGAAGTCGAACGTTTTTTCTCCGAACAGAGTCCGCTTGCCACCGAGGTCGCGGCGTTCCGTCCGCGCGCGCAGCAGCGCGAGATGGCGCTGGCGGTCGCCGAGGCGATCCGCGACAACGCGATTCTGGTCGTCGAGGCGGGCACCGGAACGGGCAAGACTTTCGCCTATCTGGTGCCCGCGCTGCTCAATGGCGGCAAAGTGATCATTTCGACCGGCACCAAGAATTTGCAGGATCAGTTGTTCCAGAAAGATTTGCCTATGGTGCGCGACGCGCTCAAGGCGCCGGTCTCGGTGGCGTTGCTCAAGGGGCGCTCGAACTACGTGTGCCACTACCATCTGGGGCGCACCGAAGCGGACGGGCAGTTCAAGACGCGCGAGGACATCAAGCATCTCGGCAAGATCGTCAAATACGCCAAGATCAGCGACTCCGGCGACAAGGGCGGCCTGGCCGACGTGCCAGAGAACGCGCCGATCTGGATGCAGGTGACTTCGACGCGCGACAACTGCCTCGGCCAGGAATGCCCGCAGCACAAGGAATGCTATGTGCTCAAGGCGCGCTCCGAGGCGATGAAGGCGGACATCGTGGTGGTGAACCATCACCTGTTCTTCGCGGATGTGATGCTGCGCGACGAGGGTGTGGCGGAGCTGCTGCCGGCCTGCAACACGGTGATCTTCGACGAGGCGCACCAGCTGCCGGAAACCGCCAGCCTGTTCTTCGGCGAGAACCTGTCCACGACGCAGTTGCTCGACCTGGCCGGCGATACGCGCATCGAAGCGGCGGCCGGAGCCAAGGATTTCGCGCCGCTGCCGAAGGCTTGCGACGAGCTGGACAAGGCCGCGCGCGACTTGCGGCTGGTGTTCAAGAAAGAAGGCCGGCTGCCCGCCACCGCGACGGAGAGCTTCAAGGAGTTCGCGCCCGCGCTGAAGACGCTGGGCGAGAAGCTGACGCAGCTGGGCAGCTTGCTGGAGAAACAGGCGGAACGCAGCGAAGGGCTGGAGAATTGCTGGCAGCGCGCGCAGGCGTTGTCGCAGCAACTCAAACAGTGGATAGGTGACTCACCCTCTCCCCAACCCTCTCCCGCAAGCGGGGAGAGCGGAGCGAGGGGGGCGAAGCCGAGCAATGGTTTCCCGCAAGCGGGAGATGGAGATGGTTTTGTGCGCTGGCTGGAAGTGTTCCATCACTCGCTGCAGCTCAACACCACGCCGCTGTCGATTGCGGAGATTTTCGAGAAGCAGATCGGCGGCAGCGCGCGCGCGTGGATTTTCACTTCCGCGACACTCGCGGTGAAGCAGAATTTTTCGCACTACCAGGGCGAGATGGGGCTGCTCAAGGCAAAGACCGCGTGCTGGGACAGCCCGTTCAACTACGGCGAACAGGCGTTGCTGTATGTGCCGCAGAACCTGCCGGAGCCGAACAGCGAGGGCTATACCGAGGCGGTGGTGCAGGCCGCGCTGCCGCTGCTCGAAGCCAGCAAGGGGCGCGCCTTCCTGCTGTTCACCAGCCTGCGTGCGATGCAGCGCGCGCACGAAATATTGCAGGCTGAATTCGACCGGCGCGGCTGGAACTACCCACTGCTGCTGCAGGGCGAAGGCTCGCGCAACGAGCTGCTGACGCGCTTCCGCTCACTGGGCAACGCGGTACTGCTCGGCAGCCAGTCGTTCTGGGAAGGCGTGGACGTGCGCGGCGAAGCCCTGTCGCTGGTGATCATCGACAAGCTGCCGTTCGCGCCGCCGGACGACCCGGTGCTCGCGGCGCGCATCGCGCAACTCAACAAACAAGGACGCAACGCGTTCATGGAATACCAGTTGCCGCGCGCGATCATCACGCTGAAGCAAGGCGCGGGAAGATTGATTCGCGACGAAACCGATAGAGGCGTGCTGATGATCTGCGATCCGCGCCTGATCACGAAACCTTACGGCAAGCGTATCTGGCAAAGCCTGCCGCCGATGAAGCGCACCAGGGATGAGGCGGTGGCGGTGGAGTTTTTTGCAGGGTGGAAAAGCCTGTCCTGAACTTGTCGAAGGGCGATTAGCCACGTATGAACACGGATTGACACAGACGAACAGCAGGTTGCATCAATTTTTCCCTATACCGTTCAGGTGAAATGCCAAACCATCGCAACGCAATGTTTTGTCCGTGTTTATCCGTGTAAATCTGTGGCTAACTAGGTTTTAGGATAATCAGCGTCCCGACACCACGCAGCGGTTGCGCCCGGCTTCCTTCGCTTCGTAGAGCGCGCCGTCGGCATCTTTCAGCATCGTTTCGTAATCCGGGTGACCGTTGTAAGTGGCGATGCCGATGCTGGCGGTAACGCCGACCGTTTGCCCATCGCCGGCGCGCAGCGGTTCCGCGTCTAGTCTTTGGCGTATGATTTCCGCCACATGCAAGGCTTGGTCCCTGTCGACTTCAACCAGCACGATCAGCATTTCCTCGCCGCCGTAGCGGAACACGAAGTCCCCGGCGCGCACGCTGCTGACGACCAGATCGGCGACCTGCTGCAACACCATGTCTCCCGCCGCATGTCCGTAGGTATCGTTGATTTTTTTGAAGTGATCCAGATCGAGCAGCAACAGCGCGAACGGCACGCTGCTGCGCCTTGCCAGCGCCATTTCCCGCGTCAATACGGCGGGCAGGAAGCGGCGGTTCAACAGGCGTGTCAGCGCATCGCGGCCGCTTTCCACTTCGATGAAACGGTCGAACAATCCTCCCAGCATGAACTTGATTTCGGCAATTCCAGCCTCGATTTCCTTCATTAGCATGCTTGCACCGCCGGGATTGCGGCGCGATTCGAGCAGCTTGGGGAACAGCGATTTTTCAACATCCTCGATGCGCCGTCGTATCTGCTCCAGCTCCGGCGCAGACTCGAAAATGATCGCCGCCTTGTGTTGCAGCCACATGCCGAATTCGGAATGCTTGATGCCCGGCAATTCCGCCGTGCCGCCATCGGCCAGCAGCTTGAGCAAAATCTGCTGCGCCCATTCCAAAATTGCCGCGCGCTGCCGCTCGCGTTCGGCCAGCATATTCTGCCCCAGCGCGAACATGCGGTAGGCCTCATCCGTGCGTGTCTGCTTTTCCATATCGGTGATGAAATAATCCGTCATCGCATCCAGCGCCAGCTCGATCGTTTCCGCGACAAAATTTGTCGCCTTTACCAGCTCGCCGCGCCCCAGGGGGGATTCCACCAGATGGCCGTGAATTGCGTGCTTCAGGATGCGCGCGCCGCGCATCACCAGCGCAATAGGCACCTGGATACGCGCATGCACCTCGCCGACATGGCACTGGTGCATGTAGATCGCCTCCGGCTCCTGCGGGCCCTCGGAAAACAGCTCGCACAGCCAGCGTTGCATTGAGGCATGCAGGCGCTCGTTGACGAGTTCGTTGTCCAGAAACGTCCCGGCTTCCTCATCGGCCAGCATATCCCGGTAAAACAGGTCGGCCAGCGCGGCGGCTTGCTGCCGGACGATTTCGCCGACCAGTTGCCGCACCGGGGCGGGAGTTTCTTCGGACAGCCTGCGCCAATCGGCGGCAAACTCCTTGCTTTGCTTCAGTTTGATCATGATGGCCTGCCGGAAATATCGTGAATCATTGTAGCAGCTTAGCCCGCCAGCAGATTCGCCAGCCCGTCCAGCCCGACGAAATTCAGCGCGTAGCTGGCCTGCTCGCGCACCACCGGCTTGGCGTGGTAGGCGATGCTGATGCCCGCGCGCGCCATCATTTTCAGGTCGTTCGCGCCGTCGCCCATCGCGATGACCTGCTCCGGCCTGAGCTCCAGTTCTTCGCGGGTCTTCACCAGCCAGTCGGCCTTGCCCTGCGCATCGAAGACCTTGCCCAGCACCCTGCCGGTGAGCTTGCCGTCGGCGATTTCAAGCGTGTTGGCGTGGGTAAAATCGAGCCCCAGCCTTGCCTTGAGGCGTTCGGTGAAAAACACGAAGCCGCCGGACACCAGCAGCGTCCTGATGCCGTGTTCCTTCAGCCTGGCCAGCAGGATTTCCGCGCCGGTCGAAAGTTGCAGGCGTTCGTCGTACACCCGTTGCAGGGCGTGCTCGTCCAGCCCTTCCAGCAGCGCGACGCGGCGGCGCAGGCTTTCGGCGAAGTCGATTTCGCCGCGCATCGCCGCTTCGGTGATCGCCGCGACCTGCGGCTTGAGCCCCTGCATGTCGGCGATCTCGTCGATGCACTCGATGGTGATCAGCGTGGAATCCATGTCCATCACCACCAGCCCGAAATCTTTCAGCGAGCGGCCGCGCGGCACGAAACCGTAATCCAGTTGATGTTCGAAACAGTAACGCGCAATGTCGGGATGCGCCTGCGCTTCGGTCAAACGATAGACATGCCCGGCGACCTGCTCGCGCTGCCTGGCCTGCGCCAGCCCGGCAAGGTGGATCAAGTGAACGGCGGCGATGGAGTGGTTAGCCTGGATGACAAGGTTCATGGTTTTGTGATGTAAAAATAGGCGGGCGCCGTTTTGGCTGGCGGCAATTATCCGTCATTTCGGCCAGATTTTCCTGCCATGTACATTTGAAAGTCAAAGTCTCGCACTCTCCTGGGAGCGCGGGCATCAATCCCGCATAATGATCAAGGATCATGTAAACCTGCGGGCAAGATGCCCGCGCTCCAAAAAACCGTTAATTATTCTGCGAACTTTGATCGGCCAACACCTTCAAATACACCCTTTCCTGCCCGATAAAAAGACTAAAGTGAGTCGGCGCGGTAAACTGCTAAAAATCGACTATGAATGAGGAAAGTCCCATGAAAATTCTTGCCAGCTGTTTTGCCATTATCGTTGCCATGCTGTTTACTTCAGCGGCGGAGGCGCAACAAACCATCAATGGCTGCCTGATCAAACGCAGAACCAGTTGTCCCGGCGCCAATCTCTCCGGTGCGGATTTGACCAGATCCAATTTATCCAACGCCGATCTTGCGGGCGCCAACCTGTCGGGCGCCAACCTGAGCTTCGATAAAATCGCCGAGACCAACCTGACCAAGGCCAACCTGTCCGGCGCCAACCTCACAGGAACCGTTCTGACCGGAACCTACCTGAACAACGCCAATTTGGCGCACGCCAACCTTGACAAGGCCGACCTGGCACAGGCCACCTTGCCGGATGCCAACCTCAGGGAAGCCAGCCTTGCAGGCGCGATTTTTTCCATGGCCAACCTCAAGGGGGCCGACCTGACCGGAGCCAATGCGAAGGGTGCGGTATTCCTCATGTCCAACCTGGCCAATGCCAACCTCACCCACGCCGACCTCACGGAAGCGACGCTGGTCGGTTCCGACTTGCGCAACGCCATTCTGGTAGGGGTGAAATTTTGCAGAACCACCATGCCGGACAGAAGCGTCAACAACAGCGGTTGCGCGAAATAACAGGAACCTGAAATCTGGCAGGCAGCGGAATGCTATAGGGTGCCCTATGCGACGACTTGCTCGTCGCGCATCCGTAGAGCTTCTTCGATGTCCACCGCTACGACGTTGGACACGCCTTTTTCCTGCATCGTCACGCCGACCAGTTGCTGCGCCAGCTCCATAGTGAGCTTGTTGTGGCTGATGAATATGAACTGGGTGTGTTGCGACATCTTCTTGATCAGCGAGCACAGCCGCTCGGTATTGGTATCGTCCAGCGGCGCGTCCACTTCATCGAGCAGGCAGAACGGCGCGGGGTTGAGCTGGAACAGCGAAAACACCAGCGAGATCGCAGTCAGCGCCTTCTCGCCGCCCGACATCAAATGAATCGTGCTGTTCTTCTTGCCCGGCGGCTGCGCCATCACCTGCACGCCGCTGTCGAGGATCTCCTCGCCGGTCAGCACCAGCCGCGCCTCGCCGCCGCCAAACAGGATCGGGAACAACTCCGCAAGATGCAGATTGACCTGGTTGTAGGTCTCCATCAGCAGGTCGCGCGATTCCTTGTCGATGCGGCGGATCGCCTCTTCCAGCGTGGCCATCGCCTCGTTCAGATCCTTGGCTTGCGCATCCAGATAGGCCTTGCGCTCGCTCGCGGTTTGCAATTCCTCGAGCGCGGCCAGATTCACCGCGCCCAATGCCTCGATATCCACATTCAGCCGGTTCAATTCGTTCTGCAAGGCGTTCGGTTTGTTGTTGCCGTTTTCCAATAGCGGCAACAGCGCCTGTTCGTCCACGCCCTGCAATTGCTCCGCCCATTGCTCGAAATGCAGGCGCGCCTCCTGCTCCTTGAGGGTCAGTTCGTTGAGTTTTTCGCGCAGCGGATTAAGCTTGTGCTCGCAGGTGAGGCGTTCCTGCTCGAGCTTTTGCAGATTGACCGTGGCGCTTTCCAGCATGTTGCGCGCCTCGCCCAGGGCTTGTTCGCTGGTCTGGCGCGTTTGCAGCGCGGCCTGCAACTGCTGCTGGGCCGTTTCATCCTCGCCGCCCGATAATTCGGCGCGCAGCTGCGTCAGGTTCTGTTCGAATTGCGCCAGCGCATCGGTGATCTGCGTGATGTTGTGTTGCAGGTCGGCGATTTTTTCCGTGCAGGTCTTGGCGAAAAAATGCGCTTCCTGCAACGCATGCTGCGCCTGCTGCGCGCGCCCGCGCTGCTCGCGCAACGCAATATCCCGATGGTTGGCCTGGCGTTGCGCCTCATCGACTTGCGCATGGAACGCGCCGATTTGCTCGCGCAATATCGCCATCTGTTCGTTAACGTCTTGCTGCTGGCGCTGCTCGCTGCCCAGCAGGTCGGCCACTTCCTGCATCTCGCGCTCGATCTGCATGGTGCGCTCCGCGCTGCGCTCGAGCGCCTGGTTCAGCTTGAGTATCTGCATTTGCAGGCCGTGCAGGCGTTGCTGCAACTCGTTGCCGGCGCTGCGCAGCGGCGCGATTTGCGCCTCGATGGATTGATAGCGCTGTTCGGCCTGCGCGACCTGTGCTCTTGAATACTCCGCGTTGCTATCCTGTTCGGCCAGCTCCTGTTCCAGCCGCTCGATCTCGCGCTGCCTTGCCAGCACGCCGTGCAACTGGCTGTCCGGCGCATGGAACAGCACGCTGTGCGCGCCGACCAGATGCCCGCACGGGGTGACGAACCAGCCGCCCGGCGGCAAAGCCGCGCGCTGCGCATAAGCCTGCGCCACGTCCGCCACCGCATACACATGCGTCAGCCAATCCCGCACCGCAGGCAGCACTTGCTCGTCCTGGCATTGCACGTAACCCAGCAACGGACGTAGGTCGGGATTCATCCCGACAACCTCGTCATGTCGGGATGAATCCCGACCTACAAAAAACAGCGCCAGTTTCCCAGGTGGCGTATCGCTCCACGCTGCGGCATCCCCCAGTGACGGCATCGCGATCGCATTCAGCCGCTCGCGCAGCACCGCTTCCAGCGCGTCCTCCCAGCCGTTTTCGATGCGGATCGATTGCCACAGGCGCGGCAGTTTTTCCAGCTGGTGCTGTTGCAGCCAGACATTGAGATTCTTGTCGTTGTCGATATGCTGCTGCAATTGCTGCAACGCCTGCAGGCGCGCCTCGGTCTGCGCCAGCACGCGCTCCTGCTGCTGCAACGAAGCGCGCTGGTTGCGCCGTTCGTTATCGGCGAGCGGCAACTGCTCCTGCAAGTGCGCCAGCTTGGCTATCTGTTCCTCGCGCGCCATTTCAAGCTCGGCCTGTTGCTGCTGCGCGTCTTGCAGCGCGCCGCCATCGGGGCGCGGAAGGTTGTCTTTTTCCAGCAGCAGGCGCAGGCGGCGCGAGTCCATCTGCTGGATGTTGCGCTGCAAATGTTCGCGCTGCGTGTCGGCCAGCTGCAATTGCTGTTGCAGTTGCAGTTGCTCGCGTTGCAACGCGTTGTAGCGTTCCTGCGCGATGCGCGCCGCCTCTTCGGCCTGCGGCAGGTTCTGGCTTTCCAGTTGCGCGTGCTGTTCGGCTTCGGCAACCTTGGTGGCCGCGCCGTCCTGCTGGCGTTGCCAGTGTTCCAGCAGGGAATGGACGCCCTGGCGCTGATGCTGCTGCTGTTCGATCTGTTTCTCGGTGTTGGTGATCTGCTGCGCCATCCGCTGGCGTTGCTCGGCGACATGCTTGATCTGCTGCTCCAGCCGCGCGATTTCGGCGTTGGCGGTGTAGAGCTCGCCCTGCTTGACATGCAGCGCGTCGGAAAGCTGGTAATGCCCGCTGCGCGCGGTTTCCAGCTGGCTTTCGATATCGCGCAAGCGCGCGGTTTCCGCTTCCAGTTCGGTGCGGGTCTTCTCCATCGTTTGCACGCTTCTGGCGCGCTGTGTCTCGGCTTCCTGTTTCTTCACCAGCCAGAACAGATGCTGCGTGGTATCGCGCTGCGCTTCCAGCGCGCGGTATTGCTTCGCCACTTCGGCCTGCGCGCCGAGGTGCACCAGTTGTTTGTCCAGTTCCTGCAGGATGTCGCTGACGCGCAGCAGGTTGTCGCGCGTGTCGCCGATGCGCAACTCGGTCTCGCGGCGCCGGTCGCGGTATTTGGAAACGCCCGCCGCTTCTTCGAGGAACACGCGCAACTCCTCCGGCTTGGCCTCGATGATGCGCGAGATCATGCCCTGCTCGATGATCGCGTAGGCGCGCGGGCCCAGCCCGGTGCCGAGGAAAATATCGGTGATGTCCTTGCGCCGCACATGCTGGTTGTTGATGTGGTAGCTGGATTCTCCGTCGCGCTGCAACACGCGCTTGATGGAAATTTCCGCATAGCTCGACCACTGCCCGGCGGCCTTGCCCAGCGAGTTGTCGAAAATCAGTTCCACGCTGGCGCGCGATACCGGCTTGCGCTTGCTCGACCCGTTGAAGATCACGTCCTGCATGGTCTCGCCGCGCAACGCCGAGGCTTTCGATTCACCCAGCACCCAGCGCAGCGCGTCGATCACATTCGACTTGCCGCAACCGTTCGGCCCGACCACGCCCACGATTTGGCCCGGCAGCGAAATGTGCGTGGGATCAACGAAGGATTTGAAGCCGGCCAGCTTGATTTGGGAGAGGCGCAATTGGGAACAGCCTTAACGTTATAATTGCGCCTATTCTAACCGAAGCGGAACACGGCACAAAATGACGACACAACCCTCGAAAACTCTGGAAACCTTCCCCAACCCGAACCCGCAGCGCGATTACCATATCCACATGGAAATCCCCGAGTTCACCTGCCTGTGCCCCAAGACCGGCCAGCCGGATTTCGCCACGCTGATCCTCGATTACATCGCCGACGAGCAATGCGTCGAGCTGAAGAGCCTCAAGCTGTATATCTGGTCGTTCCGCAACGAAGGGCATTTCCACGAAGACGTCACCAACCGCATCCTTGACGACCTGGTCGCCGCCACCCAGCCGCGCTTCATGCGCCTCACCGCCAAGTTCTATGTGCGCGGCGGCATCTTCACCAACGTGGTCGCGGAACACCGCAAGCAAGGCTGGCAGCCAGCGCCCGTCGTCGATCTCAGCCAGTTTGATGTGCAATCGAATACGCGCGGGTAATTCCTGCAAGCTTTTTCGATAACGGGTTAATCAGTGTCGAGACAAGTGGAATGGCCTTGGGCGCGTGGTCAGCTTTCGACACAGGCCAGTTATAGCCCCAGTTATAGCCAAAGTGCCCTGTGACTGACTGCTATGGAACGGAAAGCGGGATATCACCGATAGGCGATATCCCGCAAATCCCGCATTCACACCCTGCTTTGAGGGTCAGGGCGAACTGGTTTTTCTAAATTTCGAGCTATTTCCGGACAGCCATTGCAGCCTCGTCGTGCTCTATCATTTGCTCCATCAGCATCAACATCATGTCCATATGTTTATCCATCATTCCCATCATCGGGCCCTTCATGCCGCCACTCATCATCGGGCACTTCATGTTGCCACCCATCATGGAGCACTTCATGTCGCCACCCATCTTGGGACAATTCATGCCGCCGCCCATCTTGGGGCACTTCATGCCGCCACCCATCATGCAGCCGCCCATCGCATGGTCATGCCCGGCTTGCGAGGCGCCTGGTTGACCCTTTTCCACCAGATCCATGCCGCAAATCGGGCAGAGGCCCGGCTGGTCTCGGACAACGTCAGGATGCATGGGGCATGTCCAAAGCTTTTTCCCATCGGTTGCCGCTGAAGCCTTATCGGCGCTCGCCTGACCGGGGTTTGCTTGTGCGACAGGAGCGGCATTTGCATTGCCGCTAGCCTGGCCAGCCGGATTGCCACCCATCATGTGGCCACTTCCCATCATGTGGCCACTTCCCATCATGGGGCATTCCATGGCCATGCCACCCATCGTTTCGCGCATCATTTTTATGCTATCGCGCATGCTTTTTCGGTGTTCTTGCAGAAGCTTCAGGCGTTTCTTCGGGTCTTTGACCTGATGTATGGCTGCCATTTGCGCATGCATCTTTTTCATCGATTCCTGCATCATGCTCTCATGGTCATTCATTTTTTCACCCGCTCCGGCAGTTCCCCCTTGTGCCGCCTGTGCGGTTTTTTCAGGTTGACGAACATCCTCTGCAAGGACTGGTTGAGCAAACAGCGCAACTGCCGCGAGGATGGGGATTAACAGCGAAAGTTTTTTCATTTTTATTTCTCCTGATGTACAAATTGAGATTCAAGCTGTAATACAACAGCTTAATGTCCTGCGATGCCAATGTTGCCACACTATAAAACAAGCCACCACCGGCTATCGCCGAAAAAGCATGTTAAATCAGCCTCTCCTGCGCTGGTAAGTCGCCTGCGCAAATTTGTCCGGCGGTATGCGCATAATAATACGAATAGATAGCCAAGCTATGTCTTTCCCGGCCAACGGTCAATTCCGGGACTCTTTCATTTCCGCATCTCAGTTTCGTACCAGCCCTGCGACGCATTGGCGATTTTCACCACCAGCAGCATCACCGGCACTTCGATCAGCACGCCGACCACCGTGGCCAGCGCCGCGCCGGACTGGAAGCCGAACAGGCTGATCGCGGCGGCCACCGCCAGCTCGAAGAAGTTGCTCGCGCCGATCAGCGCCGAGGGGGCGGCGACGCAGTGCGCCACGCCCAGGCGGCGGTTCAGCCAGTAGGCCAGGCCGGAGTTGAACAGCACCTGGATCAGGATCGGCACGGCCAGCAT
>JAUYGW010000113.1 GCA_030690245.1 Gallionella sp.
TGTCTTCCGGCACGCGCTGCATGAACGCGCAGCCCTGCCTGTGGAGGGTGATGCCGCGGTCGCGCGTGACGTAGCCGATGATGGCATCCGGTTTCTCGGGGTTGCAGCACTTGGCCAGTTTGATCATCAGGTTGTCCACGCCTTCGATCAGCACATCCGTTGAAGAGGTATGTTGCGCGGCGGGCTTGTGGGAAACGGGCCGGGGGATGGTTGGTTTCGCGGGGACTTCCTGAAGGATCGCGAGGCCGGTGCGGCGCGGGGTGATTTCGCCGCGCCCGAGCGCGGCGAGCAGTTCCTCAAGCTTGTGGAAGTGCAGGCGCTGCGCGACCTTTTCCTGATTGACGGTGCTCACGCCGAGGCGCTGCAGTTCGCGTTCGAACAATAACCTGCCCTGTGCGATGCTGTCGTCCAGGTTCTGCGTCTTGAACCAGTGCCGCACCTTGGCGCGCGCACGCGCACTCTTCAAAAAGCCGAGCTGCGGGCTGAGCCAGTCGCGGCTCGGCGCACCCAGTTTCGCGGTGAGGATTTCCACGCGCTGCCCGTTCTGCAACTTGTATTTGAGCGGCACGATACTGCCATCCACCTTGGCGCCACGGGTGCGGTGGCCGAGATCGGTGTGCAGGGTGTAGGCGAAATCCACCGGGGTCGCGCCCTTGGGTAAATCCATAACCTTGCCCTGCGGCGTGAACACATACACGCGGTCTTGCAGCAGTTCGTTCCTGAATTGCTCCTGCAGGCCGCCGCTGTCGGCCAGATCCGTCTTCCACGCGAGGATCTGGCGCAGCCAGGCGAGCTTGTCGTCGAACCCGGCATCGGACTTCTTGTTTTCCTTGTAGCGCCAGTGTGCGGCGACACCGAGTTCCGAATCGTGGTGCATGTCGTGCGTGCGTATCTGCACTTCCAGCGCAAGTTGCCGAGGCCCGGTTACGGCCGTGTGCAGCGAACGGTAGCCGTTGCCCTTGGGGTTCGCGATATAGTCGTCGAACTCGCTGGCAATGGGCGGCCACAATTCATGCACCACGGACAGCGCCGCGTAGCAACTCTGGATATCGCCTACCAGCATGCGCACGGCGCGCACATCGTAAAGCTCGCTGAACTCGATTTGCTTGCGCTTCATCTTGTTGATGATGCTGTAGATGTGCTTGGGGCGCCCGGTCACCTCGGCTTCGATGCCGGCCCCGGCCAGCGCCTGCCTGAGCTGTGCGAGCACCTCTTCGATGTAGCGTTCCCGATCCACGCGGCGCTCGTCGAGCAGCTTCGCCACCTTCTTGTAGAGCGCCGGCTCCAGATAACGCAGCGACAGGTCTTCCAGTTCCCACTTGAGTTGCCACACGCCGAGCCGGTTCGCCAGCGGCGCGAAGATGCTTTGCGTTTCCTGCGCAATCTGTCGCTGTTGCTCCGGGTTCGCGCCGGACAGGTTGCGCAGGGTCTGGGTGCGCTCGGCGAGCTTGATCAGCACAACGCGGATGTCTTCTACCATCGCCAGCAGCATCTTGCGCAGGCTCTCGATCTGCTGCGCGGCTTCGTCCTTGTCTTGCGCGCCGCGCATCTCGCTGAACAGGCGTATCCGCTCCACCCGCGAAATGCCTTCGACCAGGGCCGTCACGTTGCTGCCAAAACGTCCGGCCAGCGCCTCAATCCAATCCTCCAGATATTCCGGCACGGCATGCAGCAAGGTAGCCGCGATGGTTTCGTGATCCAGGCGCATGCCGGCCAGAATGGAAGCCGAGCCGAGCGCGTGCCGCAACAACGGCGTGCCGGTGACTTCGATCTGCCCCTGGTAGAGCGGCGCGGCGAATTCGCACGCCTGGCGGATCAGTGCAATCTCGGCAGGCGAGTAGGCGGCGGACAACGCGGCCAGCCAATGCCGGATGTCTGCGCTGTCCTCGCCCGTAAGAGGCGAAAAGTGATGCTGGACGGAAACCATGCACTTAGCCTGAGTAGAAAATCTTGACCCGCAGATTACACGGATTAACCTATAAAAAGCAGTTCAGCCACGGATTACCAATGAGTTTTCTTATCCACACCACCTTTCGGGTGAATGAGAGATTTTCAACAACGCTTTATTTTATCAGTGGTAATTCGTGTATATCCGTGGCTAATCGCCGTTAGGATTAACGTGATTTATTCTAAGCGGATTGATGTTGCTGAATGAATTGATGGTGCTGACAAAAGCAAGGGGAGGGAAAAACTGATTCGATGTTTGATGAGGTAGCCACCAGCACGCCACAAAAACATCAAACAACTTATTATTTTGACTGGTCGGGGCGAGAGGATTCGAACCTCCGACCACTTCACCCCCAGCGAAGTGCGCTACCAGGCTGCGCTACGCCCCGAGGGCGCGGATTATAACAGAGCGGTATGAATCTTGAAGCGTTTTTAAGCGCTCAGCAGCACAATGATTTCGTGAATCTCGCGACGCAATGCGGCAACATTCATTCCCGTCGCAGGCACGGCCGCATGTGTTTCTGCCTCGCCGGAATTACCCAGGCGATTGCGCGCGCCGCTAATGGTGAAACCCTGTTCGTACAGCAACTCGCGGATACGCCGGATCAGCAGCACTTCATGGTGCTGGTAGTAGCGGCGGTTGCCGCTGCGCTTGACCGGTTTGAGCTGGGTGAATTCCTGTTCCCAATAGCGCAGCACATGCGCCTTGACCCCGCACAATTCGCTGACTTCACCGATGGTAAAATAGCGTTTGGCGGGAATCGGCGGGAGTTCTGAATTAGGCTTGTGGTTTTCCATGATAGGACTTTTCCACCATGGTTTTCAGTTTTTGGCTGGGATGAAACGTCACCACGCGCCGTGCCGTGATCGGGATTTCCTCGCCGGTCTTGGGGTTGCGTCCGGGACGCTGCGGTTTGTCGCGCAATTGAAAATTGCCGAAGCCGGATAGCTTGACGCTCTCGCCCTGCTCCAGTTGCGCACGGATTTCTTCGAAGAACGCTTCTACCATATCCTTGGCTTCGCGTTTGTTGAGGCCGACTTTCTCGAACAGCAGATCAGCCAGTTCGGCCTTGGTTAATGTTGTTGTCATTTTTCTCCCTTATACACGCAACTGCGCACCTTGCCGTTGCAGCATGTCCACCAGCAGCGCGATGCTTGTTTCAATTTCAGAATCAGTCAGTGTTTTTTGAGTATCTTGTAATAACACACGGAATGCAAGGCTTTTTTTGCCTTGCTCCACACCCTTGCCGCGATACACATCGAACAGCGCAACCTCCGACACACAAGGCGCGGCAGCCTGCTGCATCGCGTCCAGCAAGGTTTGCGCGGCGACCGCCTCGTCGACCACTACCGCCAGATCGCGCCGCACCGGCAGGGACTTGGCGATTTCGCTCATATGCGGCACTGCCGCCCGTGTCAGCGTGCCGAGTTCGACTTCAAACCACACGGCGGGCTGAGCCATATCGTATTGCTGCTGCCAGCGCGGATGCAGCTCGCCGATCCAGCCGACTGCCTGCGCGCCGCAATAAATCTGCGCGGAGCGCCCCGGATGCAAGGCCGGATGGGTTGCCGCAACAAAGCGCACCAGTTGCGGCGCGAACAAGGCTTCGACATCCGCTTTCACATCGTAGAAGTCGACCGATTTGGCGGCAGCTCCCCATTGTTCGGGCAGGGTCGCACCATATGCCAGACCGGATAACTGTTGGCTTTGCACATACTCGCCATTCACTTTGGCAAAACATGCACCGGCCTCGAACAAGCGCACCCGCACCTGCTTGCGATTCAGGTTAAAGCGCAACGCGCCGACCAGCCCGCCGATCAGGCTGCTGCGCATCACCGACAGATTGCTGGCGATCGGGTTTTGCAGCGCAACAGCCTTGTCGTTGCCGCACAATTCGCGCTCGACCTGTTCTTCGACAAACGCATAGCTGACAATTTCCTGGTAATCGCGCGCAACAAGAGTCTGTTGAATGCGTGCCAGCGGACGCTGCGACTCGCTGTATGGCAGCATGTTCAGTGCGGCCTGCGGAGCTTGCGCTGGGATGTTGTCGTAGCCATACAGGCGCGCCAGCTCTTCGATCAGGTCTGCCTCGATGGACAGATCGAAACGGAAGCTCGGCGGCATCACGCTGAAATCGTCGTCCAACAAAGGCCTCGCAGAGGCGGCGATTGCCCCCTCCCCCGCCGGGATTGAAGATTGCTTTTCTCGTTCGCCTCCTCGCCCGCTTGCGGGATAACCAGCGGCTTGCCCATCGTTTTTTGATGGGTTAGCCGAATGGCTAGTTGTTCCATCAGAGGATTGAGGAGAGGGCATCGGGGGAGGGTTGGGGAGAGGGCTATTCACCGTGAAATCCAATTGCAGCCGCTTCAACAGGGTCGCAATCTGAATATTATCCAGCGTAATGCCGAGCACCCGCGCGACGCGCGAGCGGCGCAGGGTGATTGCGGCACGCTGCGGAAGTTCGCCGCGCACTTCGGTAATTGCTCCGGCGCTGCCGCCGCAAATTTCCAGCAGCAGTTGCGTAGCGCGCTCCAGTGCCTGGCGCGTCGCGGCAAAATCCACGCCGCGCTCGAAGCGGAACGAAGAATCGGTTGCCAACCCAAAACGGCGCGCCTTGCCGGCGATCGCATCGGGATTGAAAAACGCGCTCTCCAAAAACACATCCCGCGTGGCGGTTTCCACGCCGCTGCCCTGCCCGCCCATGATACCAGCCAGCGCCAGCACGCGCGCATCGTCGGCGATGACCAGCACCTCCTCATCCAGCACCACTGCCTGCTCGTTGAGCAAGGTCAGCGACTCGCTGTTGCGCGCCCTGCGCACGGTAATGCCGCCGGACAGTTGCGCCGCGTCGAAAGCGTGCAGCGGCTGACCCATTTCCAGCATCACGTAGTTGGTGATGTCCACCACCGCGCTGATACCGCGCAAGCCGCTGCGCTCCAGGCGGCGCAGCATCCAGGTCGGTGTAGGCGCTGCGGCATTCACGCCGCGCACCAGGCGGCCGCAATACAGCGGGCAGGCCTGCGCATCGGCCACATGCACCGGCAATTGTTCGGTCAAGGTAACGGGTTGGATTTGAATTTCCAGCGGCTTAAGCAGACTGCCGGTCAACGCCGCGACTTCACGCGCCACACCAACCATGCCGGAGCAATCGCTGCGGTTCGGCGTGAGCTTCAGCGTGAACAACTTGTCGTCCAGCTCCAGATATTCGCGCAGCGTCTTACCCACCGGCGTGTCGGCCGGCAACAGCCACAGGCCCTGGCTTTCTTCGGCCAAGCCCAGCTCTTTTTCGGAGCACAACATGCCGAACGACTCGACGTTGCGCACCTTGGCCTGTTTGATCGCAAAGTCGCCGGGCAGCACCGCGCCGATGCGCGCGCAAGGCACTTTCGCGCCGACTGTGACATTCGCCGCGCCGCAAACGATGGTCAGCGGTTGCGCTTCGCCGACGTTCACCTGGCACAGGTTCAAGCGATCCGCGTTAGGGTGCTTAACCACTTCCAGCACTTCGGCGACCACCACATTATCGAACGCAGGCGCGACGGCTTCCAGCGCCTCGACTTCCAGCCCGGCCATGGTCAGCGCATGCGCCAACACCTCGCTGGAGAGTGCCGGATTGACCCAGGTTCTTAACCAATTTTCAGAGAATTTCATATCAACCCAAGCAGGACGAGCCGAATCTACATGTAGGTCGGGCTACGCCCGACATGGTGGGCAAAGCCCACCCTACGACTTCATTTGTACTTTGCATGTTTATTTTCATGCCGCCGTTTTTAAATCAGTTGAATTGCTTGAGGAAGCGCAAATCGCTCTCGTAGAACAGGCGCAGATCGTTCACGCCGTAGCGCAGCATCGCCAGGCGTTCCACGCCCAGGCCAAACGCGAAGCCGAGATATTTTTCGCTGTCGATGTTGACATGTTTCAGCACGTTCGGATGCACCATGCCGCTGCCCAGCACCTCCAGCCAGCCGGTGTGGCTGCACACGCGGCATCCGGCGCCGTTGCACATCACGCAGGCGATATCCATTTCCGCCGACGGCTCGGTGAACGGGAAGAACGACGGGCGGAAACGCACCGCCAGATCCTCGCGCTCGAAGAATTGCTGCATGAAATCAGCGAGTACGCCCTTCAACATCGCGAAGCTGACTTCTTCGGCGATCCACAAGCCTTCCACCTGATGAAACATCGGCGAATGGGTGACATCGGAGTCGCAGCGGTACACGCGCCCCGGCGCGATGATCTTCAGCGGCGGCTGGTGCGTTTCCATGTAACGCACCTGAACCGGCGAGGTATGGGTGCGCAACACATGCTGCGGATCGATGTAAAAAGTGTCGTGCATCGCGCGCGCCGGATGATTTTCCGGGATGTTCAACGCGGTGAAGTTGTAGAAATCGCGCTCGATTTCCGGGCCGGATGCGGTGGCAAAACCCAGCGAATGAAACAACTGCTCGATGCGTTCCAGCGTGCGCGTCACCGGATGCAATCCGCCCGTGCCCAGACCGCGCCCGGGCAGGGTCACATCCAGCGCTTCGGCCGCCAGTTTCTGTTCCAGTTTGTTTTGCTGCAACGCATCGCGGCGCTGTTGCAAGGCTGATTCAATGCCTTGCTTGACCTGGTTGATGCGCGCGCCTGCTGCCGGGCGCTCTTCGGCAGACAGCTTGCCCAAGCCTTTGAGCAGGACAGTGAGACTGCCCTCCTTGCCCAGATATTTTGCTTTGACCTGCTCTAATTCAGCCTCATCGCTTATTGCTGCGAACTGCTGCAGAGCTTGATCGAGAATTTGTTGGAGTTCTTGCATCTATAACACCACTACCCCAAAGGGAATGCTACAAACAAAAAAAGGAGGCCTATCGCCTCCTTTGTTCTTCAAGCTTGCGCTTAAACGCCGAGGCTGGCTTTAGCTTGCACCACGAATTGTGCAAATGCCGCCTTGTCAAACACCGCGATGTCCGACAATACCTTGCGATCAACCTGAATATTCGCTTTCTTCAGGCCATTCATGAACACGCTGTAGTTCATACCTTGCTCACGCGCCGCAGCATTGATACGCGCGATCCACAGGGTGCGGAACTGACGCTTCTTCTGACGGCGATCGCGGTAAGAATATTGTCCCGCTTTCATCACCGCCTGTTTGGCGATACGGTAGACGTTCTTGCGACGACCGCGATACCCCTTGGCCTGCGCTAATACTCTTTTATGGCTGGCGCGTGCTGTTACTCCACGTTTTACTCTTGGCATGGTCTGCTCCTTATGCGTAAGGCATCATGGCGCGAACCGATGCTGTATTGGTTGCGTGGACTTCCGTCGTGCCGCGCAATTGACGTTTGTTCTTGGTGGTTTTCTTGGTCAGGATATGGCGCTTGAACGCTTGTGAGCGTTTAACGCTACCGCCGGCGCGGATCTTGAAGCGCTTGGCCGCTCCGCTTTTGGTTTTCATCTTGGGCATAATTGCTCCTTAAGTTATGGCGGCAGGTGTTTTCCAGTGGAAAAACTTGATAACCCATACGCCACTTTTTATCGGGGAACTGTTTGCTACATCGCCTTGGCCATCCCCTTGCTGCCAAAACAACTTGAATCTACTGCTCAAACCAATTTTAAAGTTTCGGTTTATTTCTTTGCTTTAGGCGACAACACCATCACCATCTGCCGGCCTTCCATCTTGGGAAACTGCTCGACCACACTATGCTCCACCAAGTCATCTCTGACGCGTTGAATCAAACGCATACCGATTTCCTGATGAGCCATTTCACGACCACGAAAACGCAGTGTAATTTTGGTCTTGTTACCGTCTTCCAGAAACTTGATCAGGTTACGCAACTTGATGTTGTAGTCGCCTTCATCCGTTCCCGGACGAAACTTGATTTCCTTGATCTGGACTTGCTTCTGCTTGAGTTTGGCCTCGTGCTGTTTTTTGCTTTCGGCATATTTGAACTTGCCGATGTCCATGATGCGGCAGACGGGCGGATCCGCCAACGGCGAAATCTCGACCAAATCCAGTTCTGCTTCACCCGCCAAACGCAACGCTTCCGCGATGGCAACAATCCCGAGGGGCTCTTTTTCAACACCAATGAGGCGCACTTGCGGTGCGGTAATCATCTCATTGATGCGCTGCGATTTATCTTGTGCTATTGCAATATCTCCACTTGAACGATATTAAGCCGTGCTACCCGTTATCGATCTCTGTTTGCAAACGCTGAAGCAATGCTTCCAGCGTCATCTGCCCGAGATCTTCACCACTGCGGGTACGCACGGCCACCAAACTTCCAGCCACTTCCTTGTCGCCGATGATTAGCTGATAAGGCAATTTCTGCAAGCTATGTTCGCGGATTTTATAGGTAATCTTCTCATTACGCAAATCCAATTTCACACGCAACCCGGCTTCGCGCAGCGATTGCGCCACTTGAGTCGCATATTCCTCCTGCGCCTGCGAGATGTTCATCAGCGCAACCTGTATCGGCGCCAGCCACAACGGGAATGCGCCCGCATGGTGCTCGATCAGGATGCCGATGAAGCGCTCCATCGAGCCCAGAATGGCGCGATGCAGCATCACCGGCGGTTTGCGGCTGTTATCTTCATCGACAAACTCGGCATCCAGCCGCACCGGCAGGTTGAAATCCAGCTGGATCGTGCCGCATTGCCACAGGCGGCCGAGACTGTCCTTCAGCGTGAATTCGACCTTGGGGCCGTAGAACGCGCCTTCGCCGGGTTGAACGTCATAAGCCAGACCATTCTGCTGCAACGCCGCTGCCAATCCGGCCTCGGCCTTGTCCCAGGTCTCGTCCGAACCGACGCGCTTGTCGGGACGCGTGGACAGCTTGACCAGCACCTCGTTGAAACCGAAATCGCGATACACCTCGTTCAGCATCACGATGAAGTTCGATACCTCGGGCTGTACCTGGTTTTCGGTGCAGAAAATATGCGCATCGTCCTGGGTGAAACCGCGCACCCGCATCAGGCCGTGCAGCGAGCCGGAGGTCTCGTTGCGGTGGCAGGAACCGAACTCCGCCAGGCGCAGCGGCAGATCGCGGTAGCTGTGCAGGCCGTGGTTGAAAATCTGCACGTGCCCCGGGCAGTTCATCGGCTTTACCGCGTAATCGCGATTCTCCGAACAGGTGGTGAACATGTTGTCGTGGTAGTTTTCCCAGTGGCCCGACTTCTCCCACAGGGTACGATCCATGATGGTCGGCGTGCGCACTTCCTGATAGTCGTGCTCGCGGAACTTGCGGCGCATGTATTGCTCGACTTCCTGCCACAGCGTCCAGCCCTTGGGGTGCCAGAACACCATGCCGGGCGATGAATCCTGCATATGGAACAATTCCAGTTGCTTGCCCAGCTTGCGGTGGTCGCGCTTCTCGGCTTCCTCGAGCTGATGCAGATAAGCATCCAGCTCTTCTTTCTTCGCCCAGGCCGTGCCGTAGATGCGCTGCAGCATTTCGTTCTTCGAATCGCCGCGCCAGTACGCGCCGGCCAGTTTCATCAGCTTGAAGGCTTTCAGCTTGCCGGTGGACGGCACATGCGGGCCGCGGCACAGGTCGGTGAACTCGCCTTCGCTGTATAGCGACACATCCTGATCCGCCGGGATCGATTCGATGATCTCGGCCTTGTAGTTCTCGCCGATATGCTTAAAGTACGCCACCGCCTCGTCGCGCGGCAGCACGCGGCGCGCCACCGGCAGATCCAGTTTGGCGATCTCGCCCATGCGCTTCTCGATCGCCGCCAGGTCTTCCGGCGTGAACGGGCGCTTGTAGGAAAAATCGTAAAAGAAGCCGTTTTCGATAACCGGCCCGATGGTCACCTGCGCATCGGGAAACAACTCCTTTACCGCATGGGCCAGCAAATGCGCGGCCGAATGGCGGATGATCTCCACGCCATCCGCATCCTTGTCGGTGATGATCGCCAGGGCGGCATCCTGCTCCATCAAATGCGAGGTGTCCACCAGCTTGCCATCCACCCTGCCCGCCAATGCGGCGCGCGCCAAACCCGCGCCGATGCTGAGCGCAACATCGGCGACGGTGACAGGTTGCGCGAAGCTGCGCTGCGAACCGTCCGGCAAAGTAATGACTGGCATATTGCTATTCCAAAAATAAAAAAGTGCGGCATTGCCGCACTCGAAATGTTGGTAGGCACGATTGGACTCGAACCAACGACCCCTTGGATGTCGACCAAGTGCTCTAACCAGCTGAGCTACGCGCCTAAAACGACGCGCATTGTATCCGAAAGCTTAATGCGCTTCAAACAAAAAATCGTGATTTTAAAGCAGCTTGGTTGACGCACATCATGGTTTCCCGGCATGAACCTCATTTAAGCTACAGGCATTGAAAATTTACAACACTATGTGGCAGCGTTACGCCACGCATTTTAACCAAGGAGAACGATATGAAGCAAAGCACTACACTCGGTGGCTCACCCGTGCAACTGAACGGCGATTTCCCCAAAACAGGACAAACCGCTGCGGCCTTCTCGCTGGTCAGCAAGGACCTGAAGGACATCACGCTGGACAGCTTCGGCAACAAGCGCAAGGTGCTGAACATCGTGCCGAGCCTGGACACGCCGACCTGCGCGGCTTCCGAGCGGCGCTTCAACCAGCTTGCCGGCAGCCTGGACAATGCCGTGGTGATCACCATCTCCGCCGACTTGCCGTTCGCGATGGCGCGCTTCTGTTCCAGCGAGGGGCTGGGCAACGTGGTCAACCTGTCCGTGATGCGCGGCCGCGAGTTTCTGCGCAACTACGGCGTGGAGATCGCCGATGGCGTGCTGGCCGGGCTCGCCGCCCGTGCCGTGATCGTGCTGGATGGCGATAATGTGGTGCGCTATACCGAACTGGTCAGCGAAATCAAGAACGAGCCGAATTACGATGCGGCGCTGGCTGCGTTGCAAGCCTGTTAAGTTCGGCATCAGCCATATTCCGGGAGCAGCCTTGCTCCCGGCGGTTCAACAGTCAGTATGGGGCCGGACTAATAGCCGCTGGAAGCCAGGTTATCGAAGCGCGTGTATTCGCCACGGAACGCCAGTTCGACTTTGCCGATCGGGCCGTTACGCGGTTGGCCGACAATGATTTCGGCCTTGCCTTTGTCGGGGGAGTCGCTGTTGTAGACTTCGTCGCGGTAGATGAACAGGATCAGGTCGGCATCCTGCTCGATCGCGCCGGATTCGCGCAAATCCGACATCACCGGTCGTTTGTTGGGTCGTTGCTCCAGGCTGCGATTCAACTGCGACAGCGCGACCACTGGCACATGCAATTCCTTTGCCAGCGACTTCAGGGAGCGGGAAATTTCAGAAATCTCCGTGGCGCGATTTTCGCTGGCTTTGCCTGCGTTCGAGCTCATCAGCTGTATATAGTCCAGCACGATCAGGCCCAGCCCGCCATGTTGACGATGCAGGCGGCGCGCCCGGGCACGCACTTCGAGG
>JAUYGW010000114.1 GCA_030690245.1 Gallionella sp.
CCGCGCGACTTCTGGGAGCTGCTGGAATCGCCGAAAGGTGAGCTGCTGCTCGACCCCAACGAATTCTACATCCTGGCCTCCAAGGACGACATCGAGATCCCGGTCATGGAAGCGGCCGAGATGACCCCGATCGATCCGGCGGTGGGCGAGTTCCGCGTGCATTACGCCGGCTTCTTCGATCCCGGCTTCGGCACGGACGAGACCAACTCGCGCGGCTCCAAGGGCGTGCTCGAGGTGCGCAGCCACGAAACGCCGTTCCTGCTGGAGGACGGCCAGACGGTCGCCCGGCTGGTCTACGAGCCGCTGACCGCCCGCCCGACCCGGCTCTACGGCGAGGACGGTTCCCACTACCTGCGCCAGGGGCTGAAGCTGTCGAAGCATTTCAGGGCCTGGAAGTAGGGGCAGGCAAGCTCGCAAAACTTTTTGTATGGCGACCTTGACACTTTTCGCGATCCCGTGAGACAAGCTCCCTTGTCATCAAGACAAGGAGCCTTTTCCGTGAACAACAAAAGTCCCGCCGGCCGGCGCTATGTGAAGCGCTTCATTCCGGCGATGATCGCCTATCTCGTGCTGATCTTCGGCGCGTCCTTCGCCTTCCGGGATCCGGGCCTGTCGGGGCCGCTGGCCTGGGCGATCGCCGTGGCGCCGGCCGTGCCGATCGTGGCGGTGATCGCCATCATGGGCCTCTACATCAAGGAAGAGACCGACGAGTTCCAGCGCAACGTGCTCGTCGAATCGATGATCTGGGGCTTCGGCGTCACCATGACGGTGACCACCGTCTGGGGCTTCCTGGAGATCTACGTGCATACGCCCGGGCTGCAGTCGTTCTGGGCCTTCCCGATCTTCTGCGGCGCCATGGGTCTGGCGCAGCCCTTCGTCCGGGCGCGCTACAAATGAAGAACCGCCTCAAGGTCCTGCGGGCCGAGCGTGACTGGAGCCAGGCGGATCTCGCCGAGCGGCTCGAGGTCTCGCGCCAGACCGTCAACGCCCTGGAAACGGGCAAATACGACCCCAGCCTGCCCCTGGCCTTCCGCATCGCGCGGCTTTTCAGCCAGTCCATCGAAACCATTTTTGACGACGGCCAGGCCTGAGCCGTACGTCCGTCACGGAGAGTCCCCAGTGTTCCGAATCATGAAACGCGTCCTTGCCCTGTTGAGCCTGTTCCTGCCGCTGGGCGCCGCCGCCCAGG
>JAUYGW010000115.1 GCA_030690245.1 Gallionella sp.
GCGCTTCAGCATTTCAGCCGGCATCCCCAGTTTTTCCAGGTTGATCATGCCGCCCTCCTGGCGCAGCAAACGCATCACCACCGCTTCGCCGTATTGCGTCGGGCAGGTGGCGATACGCACATCCACACCCTGTTCGCGCACCCGCACATGAAAGCGCCCGTCCTGCGGCAGGCGTTTCTCGGAAATATCCAGGCCGGACATCAGCTTGAGGCGCAACACCAGCGCGGGAGCGATCTTGCTGTCGGCTTCCATTTGCAGGTGCAGCGAACCATCGATGCGGAAGCGGACCATCAGCTTCCCTTCCTGCGGCTCGATGTGAATGTCGGACGCGCGGATCTGCGTGGCATCGTCAAAAATGTTCTGCAGCAGCTTCACCACCGGCGCATCTTCGGTGCCGACGGAATCGGTCAGCTTGCCAAAATCCACATAGCTGTCGCCCAGATCCGCGCTAAGTTCACGCGCCAGCCCGGTGATTTCTTCGGTGCGCCGGTAGCCCCGATCGATGCTTTCCAGCAACTGATCTTCGGTGACCACCGCCACGTCGATCTCGCGCTTGACGATGCGCGCTATTTCATCGAAGGCAAGCAAGTCGGTCGGGTCGGCCATGCCGATCAACAACGCGCCGTTGCGCTCCTCCAGCACGATTGCGCGGAAACGCCGCGCCTGGTTTTCCGGCAGCAGCCGAACCTGCTCCGGATCGATGTTGTAGTACTTGAGATTGATATAGGGAATATTGAGCTGCCTTGCGAGCGCCTCTGAAATCTGCTCCCCGGTGACGAAGGCGCTTTCCGTCAGCACGCGCCCCAGCTTGCGCCCGCTGCTTTTTTGCTGCTCAAGCGCGATTTTGAGCTGATCTATCGTTATGAGCTTCTGCTGAACCAGCAAATCGCCCAAGCGAACTTTCTCCGGACGCGCCATAATTCTCCCCCTGAATGCTTTCGTTCTGAGCCAACCTCGACAGGGGCGGAAGTTAGCCGTTTTTCCCGACACTGACAAGAACTTACCGGGTATTTATGTTCCATGTGATTCTGTACCAGCCGGAAATTCCGCCGAATACCGGCAACATCATCCGCCTGTGCGCCAACACCGGCTGCCAGCTGCATCTGATCAGGCCGCTCGGCTTCACGCTGGAAGACAAGCAACTCATTCGTGCCGGGCTGGATTACCACGAGTTCGCGGCCTTGCGCGTTCACGACAGCTTGCCGGATTGCGTGTCGGCATTCGATCCGGCACGCGTTTTTGCGCTGACCACCAAAGGTTCGCAGCCATTTCACGCGGTTCGCTACCAGGCCGGGGACGCATTTCTGTTCGGCCCCGAAAGCCGCGGCCTCCCCGCCGAAGTGCTGGATCGATTCGATGCCGGGCAGAGGGTGCGAGTGCCGATGCTGCCGCATAACCGCAGCCTGAACCTGTCGAATACCGTAGCTGTGGCGGTGTTCGAGGCGTGGCGGCAATGCGGGTTTACAGGAGCGAGGATTGAGGATTGAGGATTGAGGATTGAGGATTGAGGAGCGAGGATTGAGCAAAACCCGCTACCCCGCCTTTCACCCGATCCTCAATCCTCGCTCCTCGATCCTAACCAAATTCGTGGTTCGGCGTGCGGTTCAATAATTCGGCGACGGCTTCCGCAACAGGGGTATGCTCATAAAGGACGTGGTAGACGGCCTCGCAGATCGGCATTTCAACGCCCAGGCGTTGCGCGAGGCGATGCACTTCGCGTGCCGTGTAAACACCTTCGGCTACATGCCCGAGTCTAAGCAATATCTCGGACAGGGGATGCTGCTGCGCAAGCAGCATGCCGACCTGGCGATTGCGCGACAAATCGCCGGTGCAGGTGAGAATCAGGTCGCCCGCGCCGGACAAACCGCCCAGTGTTTCTGGGCGTCCGCCGAGCTTCAGTCCGAGCCGGGTGATCTCGGCCAGGCCGCGCGTCAGCAACGCGGCGCGCGCGTTATAGCCCAGCCCCATGCCGTCGCAAATGCCGGCGGCGATCGCCATTACATTTTTCACCGCGCCGCCGACTTCCACGCCGATCACATCGTTGCTGGCATAGATGCGCAAATGCGCGTGATGCAGAGCCTGCGCGGTGCGCTGCGCAAATTCCCCGTCGGTGGAAGCGAGCGTCAATGCGGCAGGCAGGCCGCGCGCGACTTCCTGCGCGAAGCTGGGGCCGGACAGCACACCGCGGCAAAATTTTCCCGGCAGTGTTTCGGCCGCTACCTGATGCGGCAACAGTGAAGTTTCCGCTTCGAAACCCTTGCATAGCCACACCACACCCGGAAATTTTACAATGCCTTTGCGAGCATCCGCTTCGCAGATTGCCTGCTTACCCCGCTTCTCGATTGTCCTTTCTCCCGCAGGAATCAACAATTGTTTTTCTCGTTCGCCTCCTCGCCCGCTTGCGGGAGAGGATTGAGGAGAAGGCATCGTGAGAGAGTTAGAGAGAGGGAAGCGGCTGGCAATCTGTTGCAGCGTCGTCCGCAGCGCGGCAGTGGGTACGGCGATGATCGCCAATTCGGCTTCGCCCAATGCAGCGGAAAAATCTGCGCTCAGTTCGAGATTGTCAGGCAGCGGAATATCCGGGAGATAGCGCTGGTTGCGGCGCGTGGCGCGCATCGCTTCGATTTGCGCGGCATCGCGCGCCCACAGCGTAACGCGGTGGCTGGCAGCCAGGCTGATGGCGAGCGCGGTTCCCCATGCACCCGCGCCGATGACGGTGATGTTCATATCGTAGGGGCGCGATTCATCGCGCCCCAATCCATTGGCACATCAAAAATAAGGGCGCGATAAATCGCGCCCCTACGATGAAATTGGGCAATCACTCGCCCCAAACTTCGGTGCTGCGCACATAGCCGGCATCCGCGTCTTGGTGGCGTACCTTGACCCAACCGGTGCCGGTCGATTCAAGATACTCCAGCGCCACTTGCTGGCGCACCTGAAAC
>JAUYGW010000081.1 GCA_030690245.1 Gallionella sp.
GGTTCGCCGAAGTTGAGCAGCTTGCGCAGCTTCATGCCGATCCAGGCCGGGTCGATGACGCGCATGTCCAGGCTTAACACCTTGCACAGGCCGTCGAGGGCGCGCGGATAAACTCCGGCCAGCCACATCGAGTAGGGGCGGCGTTGCCCGTCCGGCAGCTTCAGTTCTTTCAGGCCCAGCACGAAATCGTCGCCGGTGCCGGCGTTGGAGATATCCACCGTCCAGCTCATCGTGCCGTCGGTGCCGGTCTTCGGTTCCTTTTTGGCGAACAGCGCGTCCATCATCGGCGTGGTTGCATCTTCGTTTAATTCCAGCGCACCCAGTTCCTCGATGCGGTATTTCAGCAAATATGCAAACGCCGCGACCAGGCTCGGCATGCGCTTCACTTCACCGTCAGGCGGCATCGGCATGTCGAAGGCGTCGTCGCCGGCGGTCTTCATCAGCATTTCCAGCTTCATGCGCATCCATACCGGATCGCGCGCGCGCATGTCCATCGACAGCGATTTCGCCAGCGCGCCCAGCCCGCGCGGTTGCTCCGCGCCGTTCACCCAGACTTCAAACGGATGATTTTTGCCGTTGCTGGTATGGGAAATGAAGGCCACGAAACTGCCGAGCGGATGCTTTACCACCTGGGAAACCCAGCCTTCGCTGCCGCCGGGCAGTTCCGGGCGGCCCGGCCAGCGCAGCGATGCGAGAGACGGCTTGGGCGCGGCTTCCAGCATGATGCGCCGGTCCTGGTCGAACAGCAGGTCCTGCGGCTGCTCTTCCTTTTTGGCCGGTGTGACGGACAGCACCGAACCCAGCACGCTGTTGGGGCGATAGGTTGCCAACCCTTTCAGTCCGGCCTTCCATGCTTCCGTGTAGAGTTCCTTGAAGTCCTCGTAAGGGTAGTCGGCCGGCACGTTGACCGTCTTGCTGATCGCCGTGTCGATGAACGGCGCTACGGCGGCCACCATTTTCATGTGATCGATCGCCGAAATTTCCAGCGCGGTGACGAACGCGGGCGGCAGGTTGTCCATGTCGCCGCCCTGTTCCTTGTATAAGCGCCAGGCATGGTCTTCCACCTGGTAATCCTTGCTGCTGCCGTCCATCATCCGTTTCTTGCGCGTGTAGAACCACGAGAACGGCGGCTCGATGCCGTTGGAGGCATTGTCGGCGAATGCCAGCGAGATGGTGCCGGTGGGTGCAATCGACAGCAGGTGGCTGTTGCGGATGCCATGCTTGCGTATCTTGTCCTTGATTTCTTGCGGCAGCCGCGAGGCGAAGCGCGGTGCGGCGAGGTACTGCTCGGCGTCCAGCAGCGGGAAAGCACCGCGCTCGATGGCCAGATCAATCGAGGCGAGATAAGCCTCATCGCGCATGACGCGCGTCAGTTCGGCCGCGAAAGCGCGCGCCTCCTCGGTGTTATAGGGCAGGCCCAGCATCACCAGAGCATCGCCGAGCCCGGTATAGCCCAGCCCGATGCGCCGCTTGTTCTGCGCTTCCAGTTGCTGCTCGGGCAGCGGCCATGCGGTGACGTCGAGCACGTTGTCCAGCATGCGCACGCCGACACGCACCAGCTGCTTGAACTTCGCGTAGTCGAAAGCAGCCTGTGCGGTGAAGGCATTTTCCACCATCAGGGTCAGGTTGATCGAACCCAGGCAGCAGCAGCCGTAGGAAGGCAGGGGCTGTTCGGCGCACGGGTTGGTCGCCTCGATCACTTCGATGTAACTGAGGTTGTTGTCGCGGTTCATCAGGTCGATGAACAATACGCCCGGCTCGGCGTGGTCGTAAGTGCTCTCGATAATCTGTTTCCACAGATCGGCGGCCGGCACTTTGCGGTACACCCAATTGCCGTCGGCGCGTTTCGTGGCGCCTTGTTCCTTGAGCGCGGCGGCAGGCTCGGCGGCATGCACCAGTTCGAAGTCTTCACTGTTTTCCACGGCGAGCATCAGGGCATCGGTGACCCCGACGGAAATGTTGAAGTTGCGCAGGTCGCCCTTGTCCTTGGCGTGGACGAATTTTTCGATGTCGGGGTGGTCGCAACGCAGCACGCCCATCTGCGCGCCGCGCCGCGCGCCGGCCGATTCGACGGTTTCGCAGGAGCGGTCGAACACGCGCATGTAGGAGATCGGGCCGCTGGCGCGGGAATTTGTGCCCTTGACCATCGCGCCCTCTGGGCGGATCGATGAAAAATCGTAGCCGACCCCGCCGCCGCGCCGCATGGTTTCTGCGGCTTGCTGCAAGGCATCATAAATGCCCGGCTTGCCGTTGCTGATGCCGGAGATTGAATCTCCCACCGGCTGCACAAAACAGTTGATCAGGGTCGCCTGAATCTTCAGCCCGGCCGCCGAGTTGATGCGGCCGGCAGGCACCAGCCCGTTTTCCTGCCCCAGAAAAAATTCCTCTTCCCATTGGGCGCGTTGTTTCGGTTTTTCGGCCTGCGCCAAGCCGCGCGCTACGCGGCGGCGCACATCCTGAACGGAGGTTTCGCCGATCTCCGCGTATTTTTCCAGCAATACTTCGGTGCTGATTTCTTGTGTTGTCATTTAAATGGCTCCCTTAAAAGTCAATTCGCCCGATATTCGGTTGTCTTGCCACCTGGATGGGTGGCAATTATTTTTCTGGCGGTGATGTTGTGAAAATTTTCGTGCGGCTATGGAACTATAAGTGCCCTCTTAAGCCTGCAATTTTGTTATGGAATTCTTGCGGCGGGTCGCCCTGGTGCTGGCAGGATGTCATGCTGTAGGGGGCGGAGGATCTTGAAATATTGCGGGCAGATGTTGAAGATAAAATATGTTCTGTAACAAGCACAATATGACCCCCCGATTGCGTGGGCCGCTTCAGCCCTAAAAACAAAAAACCACTACCTGTAGTGGTCAGCTGCCAAATTTTCACTAATTCTAGTGTGCTGGTGTTTTTTTGCAAGAACTATTTCGGCCTAGATAATTGGATAAATAAATTGACTTGGCCGATTGGCTGAGTTAGCCGGATTTGATTCTGCATCAACCGGGATGGGGCAGTTTCAAGCAGGCGGCCCATAGGGCGGATGCCCAAAAATCAGCGCACCCAGGGCTTCCGTTCACATGGAACTCGCATAGCGAGACTGCGTCCCTTTCTCCCGCTTGCGGGAGAAAGCTGTGAGTGAGGGAAATAAATATGGCGGGCTTCATCATCAGGGGCTGCATATTGGCCATGCCCGTTCGGGTCGCTTGCATTGAGGTAGCCATTTACGCTTTAATGTCTGACGTTTTTTATTGCTGGGAGCAAGGCATGGGTTTTCTTGAAAAATTATTCGAGGGGGCATTGTGGAATAGCCGCTTCATGATCCTGACGGCGGTGATCGGCAGCCTGCTGGCGGGCGTCGCGATTTTTTACATGGCTACCGTGGATGTGCTGTATTTGTTTGAACATGCCATGCACTACGCCGATTCAGGCTTGAATGCCGAGGCGCGCAAGGCTTTGCACGACAGCACCGTGTCGCATATCGTCGAAGTGGTGGACGGTTATTTGCTGGCGACGGTGATGCTGATTTTTTCGCTGGGCCTGTATGAACTGTTCATCAGCGACATCGATCAGGCCCACGGCAGCAAGTCTTCCAGCAAGATACTGGTGATCAATAATCTCGATGACCTCAAATCGCGCCTGGCCAAAGTGATCCTGATGATCATGATCGTCACGCTGTTTGAAGAAGCGCTGAATATGCATCTGAGCACGCCGCTGGATCTGGTCTATCTCGGCGCAAGCATCGCTCTGATCGCACTGGCCTTGTATCTGACCCATGCTTCCGAATATGGTACGGGCGGCGATGCGGGGCAAGATGAAAAAGTGCCGGAAAAGCACGGCCACTGATTTTTAGACGGGGTTCTGGACCATGTTGCGTAAGTTGCTGTTATGGTCATTGCTGGCCTTGTCGTTTTCGGGTTACGCGGCGGATTTCTCGCTGGAAGATATGCAAGGCAAGACGCACCGTTTGGCGGATTATCGCGGTAAGTGGGTGCTGGTGAATTTCTGGGCGACTTGGTGCCCGCCATGCCTGAACGAAATTCCCGAGTTGAGCAGTTTGCACAATGCGCACAAGGATCGCGACCTGGTGGTGATCGGCATCGCGATGGATTCCGGTTCCGCCAAGAAAGTGACTCATTTCGCCGAGGCGCACGACATCAGTTATCCGATCGTGCTGGGCAACCGCAAAATCGCGGCGCAGATTGGCGAGCTACAGGTGCTGCCGACCAGTTATCTATATGCGCCTAACGGTGAACAGGTGAGTTATCAAGCCGGGGAAGTGACGCGCGAGAGCGTCGAGACTTACATCAAGAACAAGAAATTTTAGCCGTCGGCGGGCCGGTGGCCGCTATCAGCTGTCTTGGGATGCAAAGTCCATTTGTTGTGCCAGGCGGCGCGCACCAGATTCGGGTATTCGGGGCGGCCCAGGCTGCCGTTGTAGCGTCCCAGCGCACGATACAGGTCGCCCTTTTCGATATCCAGGTAATGGCGCAGGATGGTGCAACCGTAGCGCAGGTTGATGCGCAGGTGGAACAGGTTGTGTTCTTTGGCGCCGATCTCCTTTACCCAGAACGGCATCACCTGCATGTAGCCATGTGCGCCCGCGCCGGAAACCGCGTATTTCTTGAAACCGCTCTCCACTTCGATCAAGCCCAGCACCAGTTCAGGTTCAAGGCCGGCGCGCTTGGCTTCATAATGCACCGTGCTCAGGAAATCAAGGCGCGACTCGGCATCGGGGATGCGTTTCCACAAGCGCCGCGACATCTCCTTCAGCCACTTATCCGCCTCATCCTGTGTGCCAAACGCCAGCTTGGGCGCGGCCTGGTCCGATACGCTGCGTTGCAGCACCGCACGGACACTGGCGGAAAGCGCCTCTTCCCGTTGCGCCCCGGCGAACGCGCCGGAAGCAGGCAGCATTCCGGCGGCAAACAGCATGACCGCTGTGAGGATCGAGGAGCGAGGATTGAGGATCGAGCCAAAAGCGGAGCTGAGGGTTTTCCTCGCTCCTCGCTCCTCGCTCCTCGCTCCTGTTTTTTTAATCATAGTTTGGATTTTACGAACTCCGGCGCGTTTTGCAAGGGGATGGATTGCGCCTGCGCATCGCACCGCCCCTGATATTCCACGTTGCCTTCCTTCAGGCTGCGCTCGCCGATGACGATGCGGTGCGGGATGCCGATCAGTTCCATGTCGGCGAACATCACGCCGGGACGCTCGTCGCGGTCATTCAGCAACACCTCGACGCCGGCGGCTTGCAGCGCGGCGTACAGTTGTTCTGCCGCATCGCGCACGGCCGCGCTCTTGCCCATGCCGATCGGCACGATGGCAACCTGAAACGGCGCCATCGCGGCCGGCAGGATAATGCCGCGCTCGTCGTGGTTCTGCTCGATGGCAGCGGCCACGATGCGCGACACGCCGATGCCGTAGCAGCCCATTTCCATGATCTGCGACTTGCCCTGCGCGTCCAGGAAAGTGGCGTTCAGCGCCTCGGCATACTTGGTGAGCAACTGGAAAATATGGCCGACTTCGATGCCGCGGCAGATTTCCAGTAGGCCATTACCGTCCGGCGACGGGTCGCCCGCGACGACGTTGCGGATATCGGCGACCAGATCGGGTTCGGGCAGGTCGCGTCCCCAGTTAATTCCGGCAGTGTGGAACTTGGGCTGGTTAGCGCCCGCCACGAAATCGCTCATGGCGGCCACGGTGCGGTCGGCTATGACGCGTATCTGCGCCCTGTCGATGCCGACCGGGCCGAGAAAGCCGGGCGGGCAGCCGAAGCTGGCGCGGATTTCTTCGTCCGTCGCAAAACGGAATTCGGCGAGGCCGGGCAGCTTGCTCGCCTTCACTTCGTTCAGACTGTGGTCGCCGCGCAACAGCAGGACATGCAGTTTGCCGCCGGCAATCAGCGCCAGCAGTTTGACCGTGCGCTGCAGCGTGATGCCGAGCAACTCCGCTACCTGTTCGCAGGTGGTCTGTTTCGGCGTCTCAACATCACGCATGGTTTCGGTCGATGCAGCGCGCGGTATCGTCGGTGCCACGGCTTCTGCCATCTCCACGTTCGCCGCGTAATCGGAAGCGGGGCAGTAAGCCAGCGCGTCCTCGCCGGAATCTGCCAGCACGTGAAACTCATGTGAGCCGCTGCCGCCGATCGCGCCGGTATCAGCCGTGACGGCGCGGAATTTCAGCCCGAGGCGGGTAAAGATGCTGCTGTAGGTGTTATGCATGAGCTGGTAGGTCTGCTCCAGGCTCGCGTAATCGGCATGGAACGAATAGGCATCCTTCATCATGAATTCGCGCGCGCGCATCACGCCGAAACGCGGACGCACTTCGTCGCGAAATTTGGTCTGGATCTGGTAAAAATTGACCGGCAACTGGCGGTAGCTTCGGATCTCGCGGCGCGCGACATCGGTGATTACCTCTTCGTGGGTCGGGCCGAAGCAGAAGTCGTTGCCGTGCCGGTCCTTGATCTTCAGCATCTGCGGACCGAACACCGCCCAGCGCCCGGTTTCCTGCCACAACTCGGCGGGCTGCACGGCAGGCATCAGCAACTCGATGCCGCCGCTCCGGTCCATTTCCTCGCGCACGACGTTCTCCACCTTGCGCAGCACGCGCAAACCCAATGGCATCCAGGTGTACAGGCCGCTGGCGAGTTTCTTGATATACCCGGCGCGCAGCATCAGCTTGTGGCTGGGCAGCTCCGCTTCGGACGGGGCTTCTTTCAGGGTGGAGATGAAAAATTGTGAGACGCGCATGGTGAAGGGCTGCCAAGTTTGAAATGAGGCGCGATTTTACAGGGAATGCATGGATTACCAAACCGTTTGCGTGGCTCGCATGACGATCTACCTTGTTCCCGGAACGAACACCAAAAAGACAAAGCCCGCATTCGCGGGCCTAGTCATTTTCTACGCCGCAAGTGCGGAACACTAAGGAATCTGCGCCCCCTGTTTGAGTGCCGCTACACCGCTGACTATCGCGCCGCCATTATTGAAGCCATACATCATCCCCACACCCACACCGTTTGTACCCGTAAATGCCCCACTGATTCTCGCCTGAGTCGGAGCGGCTGCGCATCCTGCTCCAGAGCAAGTGGCAGTCAGCATGCCAGCGGCACTTATACTTCCCGTGGCTGCATCGAACATTGTACGTTGCTGAATGGGGATGCCCGTTCCGCTGGCAACCAGCGTCGTCGGGTTTGTCGCATTGGTGATGCCGACGCTTACGCCCACATCGACTGTTTGAGCAGTAAAATTGGCTACCAAGCTTGCGCTGTTCAGTGTGCCGACATTGCCCAGATTGTCGGTTGGCGCAGTACCGCCTGCCAGCACATAGTTATGCGTGCCAGTGATTGGCAGCGCGACCGGCGCGGTCATGCTTGGTGTGGCGATCCAGTGCAGGCTGCTTGTTCCCAGCGCGCTGGGTGTGACAACTCCGGTGGTGCGATCAGTGATATCGATAGAGCCGCCATCCCAACGTCCCCAACTGATGCCGGTTACGGGGTCGGTACCCGACCCGCTGGCGGCAGCAGTTCCGATAGCCAACGTTGCGGAGCCATTGTTAACGCTGGTATTGTAATGGCCCAAACCAGAATCAAATGCCGTCACATTACCCGCAACTTCTGTTACCCGTGATGTATTGTTGAACCCGCCATCCAGGATCATGCCGCCGTTAAAAGTTGCCGCCGAAGAATCAAATGCCGAGATCGCCACCATGCGATAAGGTGTGGCGGTGTCGGCCGGTGCGTTTGCCACCAGCGCCACCGTCCCATTCACTGTTTCGACGGGTGCGCTATTGGAAGTGCCGTTGCCTGCACCGAATGCGCCTGATGCCTTGATCGTGCCGCTGGTTAACTGCCAGATGCCGGTCAGCTCATTCGCATTGGGGCCGTAGAAATGGCCGCTGGTCGCACCCACCGTACCCGTCGTTACGTTAACCGGGCTGGCCGTGTAACCTGCAGGTGCGGCATTTGCCGTCACGCTGCCGCTGAAGGCATTGGTGGCAATGGTGGCACTCAGCGACAGGTCGTTGAAATAGCCCACGAAACTGCCGGTATTTCGATCCATAACCTCAATGAAGGTTGCCAAGCCGTTCAATGTCCCCGTGGTGAAATTGGCGTTCAAGTCAACCCAACTGGAATACAGGCTGTATGGCGTGTTAGTCGTACTATCCTGTGCACCTCCGACCATCGAACCGGAGTAATAGCCATTTATGGCGTAGTTGCTGACAGGCATCGACATAGCCGGGGTGAGCAACATGCCGCCGGCGAATTCGCCGCTGGTGAACGGGCCGGTTGCGGTTGCCGGCGCAAGCCCGGCAGGTGTAGGCAACATGCGCCATTCGCCGAAATTGGAATATCTTGCGCTGTATGTCCCTGCGTAAGTGTCCACCGATACCGATTCGCCGGTCGCTGCGGTACCGTAATAAACCCCCGTTTTGACTGGATCGGGTGTCAGATTAGGCACCGACGCGGTAACCCCGCCAGACAAGGATGCAGTGATTGGTACCCCGCCCGCCAGCCCCACGCTAAGCGTGGTGGCCGGCTGCACCGCCAGGGTGCCAGACGTTCCAGCCGGGAATGCAACACTGACAGCGCCTCCCGTTATAACAGGGCCGGTTACTGTCGCCGACGGAGCCTGAACCGTTACCATATCGGATGCGGTAAAAGTGTTGGGAACCATCGGCATCGGCAACGGTGCATTCAATTGGTATTGGAACAAGGCGCCATTCAGGCCGCTGCCGGTCAACTGTCCCGAGATATAACCACTGCCTACTGTTGCGCCATCCATTGTTACATTCAGCGCATTCGCCAGTGTGGTTCCAGCATTTGCCCAGAAGCCATTCTTGCTGTAGTTGGTCCAGCTCAGCGGCGTACCGGTGCTGCTTGCCGTCCAGTTATGGCCATTCACACCGGTCAAGCCCAAGGCGATATCGACAGTCTGGCTGGTAAAGTTCACAGACAAACTTGCGCTGGACAAAGTGCCGGTCAAACCATTTTGATTGGTCGGAACCGTGCCGCCGTCAAGGGCGTAGGACATCGTGCCGAGCAGCACCTCAGGCAAATAAATAGGATCCAGCCCCGGGCCTTCTATCCAGTGGAATTGCCCGCCAAACGGTTGGCTGAAGTTGCTGGTCCGGCTACCCGTATCCCATGTGCCGAACTGAATTCCCGTTGCTGCATCCGGCGCTGCCTGACCGGTGCAAATGGTGCAGGCGATCGTGGTGGTGCTGGTTGCTCCCGCGCCGTTATCGGTGCTATAGCTGGTCAGCACACCTCCGGTTGTGGTTGTGGTATTGGCGGTTTGCGAGTTCCAGTTATAGCCGCCCCCTTCTGCCACCACAAATTTTCCGGTGGGAGCCGCTGTGCCATTTGCTACGGTTGCATTACCCGCCACGCCGTTGCGCGTCAGTGCTGCCACACCGGAAATGCTGGTGGTAGCGCCGCCAGCCGATGGCCATTCCTGAATGACGTAGTCCACAATCGCGCCGGCATAGTTTTGTCCGGTGAATGCGCCATTCAAGTAGCCGTAGGTGCTAACTGACAGATTGCTGCTGGTTACGGTCAAATAGCTGTTAAAGCCAGCACCTGTGCCGTTAATCACGCCCGCAGTCGAATTAGCCGTCCAGTTGGTTGCTCCCAGCGAAACGGATAGTGCAGCACTAACCGTTTGTGTGGTGAAGTTGGCAGCCAGGGTCAGCGAATTTAATGTGCCCGCCGTGCCGTACTGATCTTTTGGGGCAGGCGCTACGCCACTCAACGTGTAGTTGAATACGCCCTGGACAGTGCCGCCGGTTGCCGCAGAGAGTATGGTTGGCGTATCCAGGTAGCCTTCCGGCGCAAAAGCCCAGCTTGAGCTGCTATGGCCGGTATTGATCTGCCCCGGCGCAAATATGTAAGTATAAACTTGTGAAATGGAAGGCACATCGGTCCAGCGGCCAAACTGAATAGCGGTGGTCGCGAACGAAGTGGCATTGCCATTCACCGCTCCCGTCGCGCCCGGCAGTTGCACCGTCTCATTACCGCAATTAACACAACCATAATCCCAGCTAAACGAAGGTGTAGTGGCTGTTGGTGCGACATTCGCGGCAGCGGTCATGCTATTGCTGCCGTAATAATACATCGAGCCATAGTTGTTGCTGAGCGAAATTTCGAACGAAACATCGTTTTGAACGTAAGGCTGCGCCGTGATAGGTGGTGCCACCGTTGGTGCGGTCGCGGTATTAAATGCAACGATGCTCTGCACCATGTCGGTATGCACACTGCCAGCCGCCGCGACCGGATTAGCCCTGTTGAATAGCGCATAATCCACATAAGCACTGGAAGCGGTTGTTCCGGCAAAGTCCCCATACAGCCACGCGCTCCAGGTCCCCGCGCCGCAATCCGCTCCGCTGCAACTGACGGTTGTTGTCATGGCTGGCCAACTGTCGTTAAAGCCCGAATTAATTATCGGCATTGCGGTTTGATTGATTGCGAATACCTGATTTTTTGCACTGATATTCACAGGATCAGTTGTACTGAATGTGAATGTGGCGGTGGATGCAACCGTCTGCGCAGTAAAATTGGCGGACAGCGTTGCATTGGTGACCGTACCCACGTTGCCGAATGAATCGGTTGGTCTGGTGAAAGCGGATATGGTGTAGTTGGTCGTGCCTGCCAGAGATTGCACCAAGCTCACGCCCAATGTTTCCGGCACCATCTGCCCGATCACCCAGTGCGCGCTGGAAGCGCCAAGGTTGGTGGTGAATGGGGCAGCCGGTCCAGTAGCTGCCATATCGGTGACGGTTATGCCGCCGCCCTGCCAGCGCCCCATGTAGATGCTTGAATCGGACGCAACATAAGTGTCTTGCGCAACCCCACCTGTAAACTTGATGTTGGCATTCAGGATTCCTTGCACGAGTAGCGTTTGATCATAGGTGCTGTAACCTGCACTGCGCATTTCCACCAGATTCTTGTTTCCATCCAGGACATATTGCGTATTGAGCATTCCATAATTTGTATCCCATACCTCCAGCCAACCACCGGTAACCGGTTGGCCAGCCATAAGGTTATGAGACGCACCGGGGAGGCTTAAAATGTTCGGGTTGTTGTAGGCAGCAACCGGGGCATTGGTGGCAATAACGGATGCCTGTACCTGAACGGTATTCGCTGCGGAAGGCGTGGGGCTGATCACCGCCGGATCGGTTTGTACAAATGCCGCAGCGGCATTGCTCGCCGCTGTCTGCGCTGCGGTAGCCTGGGCACTGGCAGTTGCCGCATCGGTGACGGCAGTGCCCGCCGCAGAGGCAGCAGTCGTCACGGCAGTGCCTGCAGCCGTTGCGGCTGCCTGCGCCGCAGCCAACTGGTTGGCTACTGCCGTTTGTGCGGCCAGCGCTGTCGCCTGCTCTGCCTGGGCGATGGCAAGTTCTTGCTGCGCTATGGTTAATTGTGCCTGCGCGCCAGCCAGATCACCTGCCGCCTGCAATGTGGCTGCCTGTGTCGCCGCCGTTTGTGCTGCCGTTGCAGCAGCTTGCGCATTGGCTGCCGCGGTCTGGGCGGCAGTCACTTCTGACGGGGTTGCTGTCTGTGCAGTGGTGATGGTGGTGTTTTGCGTGTTCGCTGTGGCCAGGTCTGCATTCGCCGTGGTCAGGTTGGTGCTTGCGTTGGTCAATGCCGTAATGGCTGCACTTTGTGCCGTGGCCAGTGCCGTGTTTTGTGCGGCTACAGTCCCCGCCTCCGTCTGTACGGTGGTATTGGCGGTCTGCAATGCGCTGTTGGCGGATTGCACGGTAGTATTGGCCGGTCCTGCGGTGTTGTCGGCAAAGGTACCGCTTGCGGTGAACGCGGCCTGTGCGGCAGCGGCCTCGCTAGCCGCCGCCGTTGTGGTGGCCTGAACGGAAGCAGCATTGGCCGTTGCCGTTGCGGCATCCGCCGGCGTCAATGCGGTTGCCGCCGACACTGCCGTGCTTGCCGTGCCGACATCGGTGGTTGCCGTGGCGATCGCTGTAGTTGCAGGTGTGACGGGTACGGGTGCGATTGCCGCCAGTGTCGTATCGGCCGTTTGCGCGGCTGCTGCTGCAGCTGCAGCCGCATTCGACGCTGTCAGCGCGGCATCTGCCGCTGCTTGTGCTTGGGCGGCCGTCAGGCCATCTGTAACAGTCAGAACTTGTCCCGTGCTGGTAATCACCGTTCCAGCAGTAATGTCCACGGTTGTGCCACCCGTGGCGGCCACGGTAGTAAGTGTTGTCGTGGGTGCAGGTGGTGCCGCGACAACCGCAGTCGTCGCAGTCGTCGTGGCAGCGGGAGTTGTAGTTGCGGCAGGCGCATTGCCGATGGCTGGAGCCGTGGCATCCACTACCGCAGTTTCGCGGACAGGCACCGCTTCCTCTTGCGTGGTGGTGGCAACCGGAGCCGCTTCCACAGCACCGGTTTCTGTCGCCGCTTCAGCCTTGGCTTCCTCTTTCTTGCCTTCTTCCTTGTCGCCCTTGGCTGCTTTTTCTTCCTGTTTGGTCTCGGTTTTTTCTTCCTTTTCTTCTTTCTTTTCGGCTTTTGCTTCCGGTGTGGACGCCTCGGCCACGGTAAACACGTTGGTGTTGATGGGCTGTACCTGCGGCATCTGGTTCATCCCGCCGGCAAAGCCCATCTGGTTGGGTTGCACGAAAATTGTGCCCTTGTCGGTGGTCATGCTGGTCTCGCCGGTATTCACCTTGTTGTAGGCGCCACTCGGGGCGATCTGCGCCAGCGGACTGCCCGGCGTGATCAGGAAGGTCTCATGATCCGTCCCGCGGATGCCGATGGTCGCCGCCGGGGTGGTGACCCTGTAATTCTGCTTGTTGATGCGGCCGATCAGGCCGGTCACCGCTCGGAAGCCGCCCTTGAACAGGGAAAAGAAGCTCTTTTCGCTGCCGTCTTCCTTGCCGGCAAAGACGAACTGGTCGAACTTCAGTTGGGTGTCCGGGCGCACCGCGACAAAGCCGCCATCCTGCATCTTGATCTGCGCCGAGGCTTTCTGCGCGGAGGTCAGGGTGTCGCCTTCGTTGATTGCATCACCCTTTTGCGCCATGCGGGTCTGCCCTGCCGGGTTGGTGATTTGCACCTTGCCATTGACGAACTGCACATGTCCGGCCACGGCGGCATAAGCTGAAGAGGCCGCCATAAAGCAAGCGACAGACAACCCCAGGCAAGCGAAAAATTTGTTAGTTTTCATGATGGCACCTTACACGAAAATGATTATCTGAAATCGCGGCGGATGGTCAGCGAAATGTCCGTGCGATCGAAACTATATAAAGAGATGTTGGAGTTCTTCCTGGAAAAGGCAACCTGAGGCTTGACCGACCAGAGCTTGTCCAGGCGCCAGTTTGCCGCCACAGTCAGGTCATAGAGCTTTTCGCTGCGATTGGACATGATCAGGTTGTTCAGGTTGCCGTAGTTCGCGGATTGCCAGCCCAGGCTCGCAAGCCCATCCAGTTGCTCGTTAAAAGCCGCCTGTCCGCCGACCCGCAATCCTTCAAAGCGTTTCTTGCCGTCGGTGCGGCCGCCGTTGGGCAGGCCGGCAGAGACGACCGGCGCAACGTCCAGTTCCTTGCCGGCATAAAGGCTGGCGAACAGGGCCTGCTTGCCTTCTGCCATGATATGCACCCATGCGACCCCTGCCACCACCTGATCGGTATCACCCTCGATGCGTGCATCTGTTGTCGGCGAGGTGGGCGGAAAGCCTGCCGCCCTGCTCTCGCCATACTGCATGAATGCGCTCATCTGGTTGGACGGGCTGAAAACATGTTGCCATTCCGCGCCTAGCCCGATCAAATCCCGGCGCATGGAGTTGGCGGTGTAATACTGTCCGCCGGTCAACGACAGTTTGTAGGTATTCTGCTCTTCGGCATACATCACGCCGAAGCGGGCATCTATGCTCAGTGTGTCATAGGCGGTCTGGGTCATATTACCGTGCTGGCGCAAATCCGCTCCCGCAAACACGCCCCAGTTCGCATTGAGGTTGTGGCTGATTTCTCCCCCCGCGTTGATTCCTTCATAAGCACCCGTGAGTTTGGCGGCAGGCGGCAGCTGGTTTCCCGGAAATATGCCGCTCCACGGGGAGGCGGGGGCAAACGTAAAAGTTTGGGTGCTGCTATTGGCGATGTTGCTGTCGTGCCCCGCCACGCCCTCGACATAACCTGCGATGCGTGTTTGCTTGGCCTGTTCAAATGCGGCAATCGCATCCAGATATTTCTGGATGGTGATGCGCGCCGCCTCGGGCGGGTTTTGTTTCAATACTTCCAGAAATTCTGTTTGGGCACGCGGCAGGTCGCCGAGCTGGTAATAGGCACGCCCCATGTCCAGCCGCGCACCGGCAAAATTCGGGTCCACCGCCAGCACCCGTTCGAAGGCGAGCGTTGCCTTGTCAGGTTTGCCGCTGTCCAGCGCGGCGATGCCGATCAGGTAATCGAAACGCACTTCCCCGGAACGCTCGAACTCCAGCGGCTCCAGCAAGGCGTAAGCATCGGCAGGCTTGCCGTTCTTCATCATCTCTTCTGCATCCTTGATGGGCTTTTCGCGCGCTTCAAGCGCTGCCAGCTTCCTGGCTTCCGCCTCGGCGCGTTGGCGCACCTCCTGTTCGGCTTTGATGCGCGCTTCTGCTTCGCGCTGCGCCTGCAAGGCGCGCGCATCAGGCTTGACGGCTTTTTTGACGGCAGGCTTGGCCTTTTTGGTTACGGCCTTCTTGGCCTTGCCGTGCGTCACTTCGGGTTCAGCCCCCTGTGCAACAGGGCCTGTCGCCATCAAGGCTCCGAATACTCCGCAACACACCCATTGCCCTAGCTTCATGTTTACTGCCCCCCATTTATTGTTGTTCGCAGTATCCACCCCTTGCTTGGCATGGTCAATATGCCAAAAGACCTAATTAGATCAGCCCTTTTTCCGCAAACGATAGGGTCTGCCCGCCCGTCACGACGAAGTGATCCAGCACGCGCACATCCACCAGCCCGAGAGCCTGCTTCAGCGCGGCGGTGAGGAGTTGGTCGGCCTGGCTCGGTTCGGCGACGCCGGAGGGATGATTGTGCGCGAGGATCATGGCGGCGGCGTTATGCGCCAGCGCTCGTTTGACGACTTCGCGCGGATACACGCTGGTCTGGCTGAGCGTGCCGTGGAACAGTTCTTCCGAGGCGATTACGCGATGCTGGGTATCGAGAAACAGCGCCAGGAAGACTTCATGCTGACGGCCGCCGAGCAACAGCCGCAAATAGTCGCGCACCGCGCGCGGCGAATTGAGCGCGTCGCCGCACTGCATTTCTTCCTGCAACGCCCGCCGCGACATTTCCAGCACGGCCTGCAGTTGCACGTATTTCGCCTGCCCCATGCCGTGCGTTTCGCAAAAGTCAATTTCACTGGCGGCAAACATTTGCGTGAGGCTGCCAAAGCGGGTGAGCAGGTCACGCGCCAGATCCACCGCGCTCTTGCCGGTCACACCGGT
>JAUYGW010000134.1 GCA_030690245.1 Gallionella sp.
TCTGGCTCCCCGACCTGGACTCGAACCAGGGACCTGCGGATTAACAGTCCGTCGCTCTACCGACTGAGCTATCAGGGAATGAAGAGGTGCGCATGATAGAGATTTTGCCTTGCCTGGTCAACCTTAAGTTTGGCTTCTTATGCGGTGGCTGAAGCGCATTCTGTTTGGTCTGCTCGCCTTGCTGATGCTGGCGATGACGGCGGCTTACCTGATTCCGCTGGATACTTATGTGCCTGAGGTGGAGCGAGCCTTGGGCGAGCAGTTGCATGAGCCGGTCAGTATCAAGCATCTCCGTATGGCTATGCTGCCTTTGCCGCATCTTGAGTTGCAGGAGGTGCGCCTGGGCGGGCAGGAAGGGATGGTCGCTCGATCGATAAAGGTTGAGCCGGATTTGCCCGCCCTGCTGGCAGGCGAGGTGGTGGTGCGGCGCATTTTGGTGCAGGATGGAACGGCAAGCCTTGTGCAAGTGCGCAAACTGGTGGGGACCCTTGCCATGGTTCCCGCTACAGGGCAACGCGTGGCGCTGCGCAAGTTGCAGCTGTCCGGAATGATGCTGTTAACTCCAGGAATGACGTTGGGGCCGATTGAAGGCAAGCTGGAGTTCGCGCGGGCCGGGGAATTGGAGCGCGCGTGGTTTGCGATGGACGAACAAAAGATAACGGCGGTATTGTTGCCGTTGCCCGAGCAGCATTTTTCTGTGAAGGTACAAGCGCATGCCTGGACTTCACCGCAACTCCCGCAATTGCCGCTGGACGATCTGCTGATAGAGGGGGTGCTGGGCGAACAGGATTTTGTCGCACAGAAATTTGCCGTTGCAGCGCGCGGCATTCGCGTGTCAGGTTCCGGCAAGGTGGAGTTCTCGGATGGTTGGCGCATACAGGCAGCCCTGACCCAAATTGACGCGCCGCTGGAGCAGGTAATGGCCTTGCTGGAGAAGCCGGTCGAGTTGACCGGCGCGATCTCTGCGAAGGGTGCGCTTAGCGGCAAGGCGGGCACTTTGGGCGCGCTGAAGGACAATTTCCGGTTTTCCGGTGAAGTGCTGATCAGCCATGCTACCGCACGCATTGCTGCGGGTTTGCAGCATCCGCTGGTGCTCGATGAAATCAAGGCGCGTGTTGCGGCGCAGCCGGAACATCTGGAGTTGAACGCGCTGGAGGCGAAGCTGTATGGCGGCAAACTATCGGGGAAGATGAGTGTCAATCGCAAGGATGCCGTGCTGGCCGCAGAAATTGCCGTGAACGGAATTGCGATGCAAACCCTGGTGGAAGCCCTTACCAATGAAGTGTTGTTCACCGGCAGCATGGATGGCGCGGCAAAATTTTCCATGCATCTGGATGAGTTCGAGCGCTTTCCGGAAAACATGCAGCTGGCCGGAAATTTTCACCTGCGTAACGGCGTGCTGTCCAAAGTGGATTTGGCGCAAGCGGCAAGCAATCCCGGCAAGGCCAATGCTGCGGGAGGCACGACCCGATTCGATAATCTCACTGGCTTGCTCAACGTGGATGCGAGTGGTTATCATTTCAGGAAATTAAAAATCGTATCCGGCGCACTGAATGCCGAGGGCAGGCTGGATGTCAGTCCTTCATTGCAGCTTGGCGGAATGCTGGATACCGATGTCAAAGGGACGGCTGGCCTGGTCAGTATGCCGATGGTGGTTTCGGGTACGCTGAACAACCCGGTCGTCAGGCCAAGCAAGTCGGCATTAGCGGGCGCCGCGGTGGGTACGGCGATTCTGGGGCCCGGACTCGGAACGGCTGTGGGAATCAAGATCGGCGGATTCCTGCACAAGCTGTTCGGCAAGAATGACGATAAAAGCAGTAACAAGAATGCCCCGCCCAAGCCGCCTGTAAAGAAGTGATTTGCAGCTAAACTCAAGCGCGCTATCAGTTAGAATGCGATATGGACAGTAATACTATTTTTATCCGAACCGGCAAAGGCGAAGATGAGATGCGCAGCAAGAGTGCGCATCTGGTTGGGGATATTAAGCGCGCCTTGTTGATGGTGGACGGAACCGCAACTTTTGGCGAAATCAGCAAGCGTGCCGCGCCCAGCCTGCGCAGCGTTCTCGATGAAATGTTCAAGGGGTTGGAGAAGGGCGGTTTCATCCAGGACAAAGCCAAGGCCAAGGCTGGCAGCGTTCCCAAGATGGGTGCCCCGCTCAAGATGGCTACCCCGCTCAAGAAACCGGTGGATGAAGGTGTCGAAGAATTGGATTTTACCGCCGCGTTTCGCGCGCCCTCTGCGGACATGCTGGCAGCCGAGGCAAAGAAGGCAGAGGCGGCAAAACTGAGAATGGCAGAGGAAGCCAAGGCGCACGCCGAGGCGGAAGCCCAAGCCAAGCGGGAAATCGAAGCGGCGAAACTAAAGGCGCAAGAGGAAGCGGCGCACCAAAAAGCTGAACAAGAAGCGGCGCGAGCACGCGCTGAACTTGAGGCAGCCAAGGCAGAGGCCGAAGCACGTGCGCTGGCCGAAGCGGCGCGAATCAAGGCTGAGGAAAAAGCCCGTGCAGAGGCTAAGGCCAGGCAGGAAATCGAAGCGGCAAAATTAAAGGCGCAACAGGAAGCGGAGGAAGCCCGCCTCAAGGCTGAACGGGAGGCTGCCAAAGCGCGCGAAGAAGCGGAACGCAGCGCCAGGGAAGAAGCGGAAGCCGTGCGCGTGAAGGCGGAACAAGAGGCCGCAAGAGTGCGGGCCGAGCTGGAAGCGGCAAAGGTGAAAGCCGAGGCGGAGGCGAAAGCGCGTGCCGAAGCGGAAGCCAAGGCCAGGCAGGAAATTGAAGCGGCGAAATTAAAAGCGCAGCAGGAAGCGGAGGAAGCCCGCCTCAAGGCTGAGCGGGAAGCTGCCAAAGCGCGGGAAGAAGCCGAACTTGCCAGGCAGAAAGCGGCAGCCGAAACCAGGGCGCGCGAAGAGGCCGAGCGCCGTGCCAGGGAAGAAGCGGAAGCCGCGCGAGTGAAGGCGGAACAAGAGGCCGCACGCGT
>JAUYGW010000135.1 GCA_030690245.1 Gallionella sp.
CTCGAGATCTATTGACCGGCCCAGAGGAGGTCGATGCATTCAAAAACAAGGAGTACATCAAACTGCACAAATCTACGATGTGTAAGGTGTACTGGTTTCAAAGCATGTACCACAAGTTACAGAGCAGGAAAATCAAAACAGCACGGACAAATTTCTGGAATCGCGTCAACGAATTCATAGAAAAACCAGGCATTAAGCTTTTGGGATTCATTAGCGTTATCTACGCCATATTTCAACTCGCCCAAGCAGCATATGTCGGCTTCCCTTTACCTCAAGCAAGCGATATTAAACAATCTAACTCGACGCTCCAAAGTGTTGCTCCATCGGCAATGTCGGCTGCACGCCCCTCATCCACCACCGAGCACCCTAATAAGGAGTGATAAGGGGTCAAACATCGCATTTGATTCAAGGCATGGGGAGCGCAGCTCACCGTGCTTGTTGCTTTTGGGTTTTGCTTTTCCTCCCCCTGAGCGCCGCCGAGTAGCGGAGGCTGGTCAGGGGGTGTCGGCGAGGACTGTCTGAGCGCGTAGCGCGAGTTCCGCAGCCGCCTGACCAGTCGAGCAACGCAGGGAACCGCGAAGCGGCGGCAAACCGGGGTCGCCTTTTCTTCGGTTACCTTCTTTTGGCGAAGCAAAAGAAGGTAACTTGCTGCCGGGCAACCCCCGGCGGTGTTGACTTTGCTTTGGTTCAGCAAGCAGATGATGGACCTAAGTTTCTACCCTCTCCCTAGCCCTCTCCCTGCAAGGGAGAGGGGATATACTTATTTTATTGAAGCAGCACCCGCATCCAATTTCGCAATAAAACTCTCCAACTCCTTCGCCAACGGCGCAACCAGGTGCATCGGCTCCCCCGTCAGCGGATGGCTGAACGAAATTGAGTGGGCATGCAGGAACATGCGCTTCAATCCCTGTTTCATCAATAACTTGTTGCGCGCGAAATCGCCGTATTTGTCATCCCCGGCGATCGGAAAGCCTAGATGGGACAGATGCACGCGGATCTGATGGGTGCGTCCGGTCTTGAGTTGCGCCTCCAATAAACTGAATCCAGTCTGGTCATTTTGTGGCGCCCAGCTCTTCAGCAGGGTGAAGATGGTGTGCGAGGCTTGCCCGTCTTCCCTGACCATCACGCGCTTCTCGCCCTGCGGGGTGTCGAACTTGTGCAGCGGCAGCTTGACATGCTGCTTGACGTTCTTCCATTGCCCCAGCACCAGCGCGAAATAGCGCTTGTCGCTGTTGCCTTCGCGCATGATCTCGTGCATCGCGGTGAGCGCGGAACGCTTTTTCGCCAGCAGCAGCACGCCGGAGGTTTCGCGGTCGAGCCTGTGCACCAGTTCCAGAAATTTGGCCTGCGGGCGCGCGCGGCGCATTTGTTCGATGACCCCGAAACTCACTCCGCTGCCGCCATGCACCGCCACCCCGGAAGGTTTGTTCACCACAACCAGCGCATCGTCTTCATAAATGATCGGGAATTCCACCGCCGGGATGTGCGTCTCTTCGACCTCATGCTTTTCCGCCACGCGGATCGGCGGGATACGCAACTGGTCGCCCAGCTTCAAACGATAGGTCTGGTTGATGCGCTTCTTGTTGACCCGCACTTCCCCGCCGCGCAGGATGCGATAGATATGGCTTTTGGGCACGCCTTTCAGAAGCCGGAACAGGAAATTGTCGATACGCTGCGCCTCGCCGCTCTCATCAATTTCCACATAGCTCACAGAGTCTTTGCTTAAACCATTCATTTTGCTTATACTTCGCCGCTCGCGCGTTTTGGGATTTGGGTAAGTTTGGGATAATTTCCCCGCCAGGAAGAGTTTTGGCACAAGCGACGGCGCAATGCGCCGCCACCCTACCTACCAGCCGCAGCCCGGTTAATATCACTCACCGGTACCAGCAGTGATAGTAATTGATTTATGCGCTCAAAGCACCTGTGGATTTTCCGTGAAGCAGCCAATATATTGCTGCCTCACCCCCTAAGGAGATTCTGAAACAGCCGGAGAGACAAGATGCAGTGCAACACAACAATGCATCCCTCAACCGCCGATACAGAAACCCCTAAGAACAATTTTTTAAGACCAGCTATTAATCAGAGAACTTAATTGATCAACCGTTTGCACAATACAAGACTTAATGCACGATTGCTCACTAGTGTATTCATCTGGCGCGCCTAACCGCGCGTAGCTTGGTCTTGCCCGTGTCAGAGCGCGGGAGACAACATAATGAAACGCATGCTATTCAATGCGACGCAGCCGGAAGAACTCCGCGTCGCCATTGTTGACGGTCAGAAACTCATCGACCTCGACATTGAAAC
>JAUYGW010000082.1 GCA_030690245.1 Gallionella sp.
GCAACAAGGGTTTTGTCAGCCAGTCGGCGCTGGATGCCAAAGAGGCCGCGCTCAAGGCCGCCGCCGCCCAGGCCGGGCTGGCGCGCAACCAGTCCGCTTACACCATATTGCATGCCGACCGCGCGGGTGTAATCGCCGCAACCCTGGCGGAGGCAGGGCAGGTGGTCACTGCCGGGCAGGCGGTGCTGCGCCTCGCGCCCGATGGTGAGCGCGAGGTGGCGATTGCGATACCGGAATCGCAACTGTCTAATCTCAAAGTTGGCGCCGCTGCCGAAATTGTGCTGTTGACTGCCGACGACGGCGCGGCGCCGCTGGCTGGCCGCCTGCGCGAACTGGCTCCGGCGGCCGACCCCGTCAGCCGCACTTATGCGGCGCGCGTGACATTGACCCAGCCCGGCCCGGACGTTGCGCTGGGCATGACGGCGCGGGTGCGTTTCGCTATAAACAAAAAAAGCGACGGCCTGCTGATCCCGCTGACCGCGATTTTCCAGCAGGGCAAGCAGGCGGCCGTGTGGATCGTCGCGGCCGACCGCACCGTCAGCCTGCGTCCGGTGCAGGTTGCCGCATACCGCGATGACGGCGCGGTCATCGCCGGCGGGCTGGCGGCGGGCGAGCGCATCGTCAGCAACGGGGTGCACCGGCTCGCGGCAGGGGAAAAAATCCGCATCATCGAGAGCGGCAGCGCGCAATGAAATCAATGACTACATTTCACCACGAAGGTCACAGAGAACACGAAGTGAATTGCATGATATGGCGTGTTATCAGTAAAGCTCTCCACTTTCCTGAAGCAGCATTGTCTTCGCGCCCTTCGTGTTCTTCGTGGTTCAAATGCGGAATCTAAGATGAAGGGGCCGAATCTTTCCGCCTGGGCGCTGGCGCACCAGCAGATGGTGCTGTTCCTGATCATCGTGCTGATGGGCGCGGGGGTGATTTCCTATTTCAATCTGGGGCGCGCCGAAGACCCGGATTTCACCTTCAAGGTGATGGTGGTGCGCACCCTGTGGCCGGGGGCGACGGCGCAGGAGGTCGAGCAGGAGGTGACCGAGCGCATCGAGAAGAAGTTGCAGGAAACGCCCTGGGTGGACGTGCTGCGCTCCGCCTCCAAGCCGGGCGACTCGATGGTCTTTGTGATGCTCAAGGATTACACGCCCAAAACCGAGGTGCCGGAAGCCTGGCGGCAGGTGCGCAAGAAACTGGATGACATCCGCCACACCTTGCCGGACGGTGTACAGGGCCCGTACCCCAACGACGAGTTTGGCGATGTGCAGATCAACATCTTCGCGCTGACCGGCGACGGTTTCGATCTGGCGGCATTGCGCCGCCATGCGGACCGGATCACGCTGGATCTGAAGCAGGTGCCGGATGTGCGGCGCGTCGAGCTGTTCGGCGTGCAGGACGAAAAAATCTATCTTGAGGTCGCGCCGCATCGCCTGGCGAATCTGGGCATCACGCCCGGCCAGATCGGCGAGGCCTTGCAGAAGCAGAACATGGTGAGCCCGTCCGGTTTTGTCGATACCGCGACCGACCGGGTGCAACTGCGCGTGTCGGGCGGTTTCGATAGCGTCGAACGGGTGCGCAATGCCGATCTGCTGGTGAACGGGCAGCACTTCCGTCTCGGCGATATCGCCAAGGTGTCGCGCGGTTTCGCCGATCCGCCCAACCCGCAGATGCGCGTGTCTGGGCAACCTGCCATCGGTATCGGCATCGTGATGGACAAGGGCGGGGATGTGATACGTCTCGGCGAGAATCTGCAGCTGGCAATGAAAAAAATCACGGCGGATCTGCCGGCGGGCGTCGATATGCATGTGGTCGCCAACCAGCCGGAAGTGGTGAAAGGTTCCATCCGCCTGTTCGAGAGCTCGCTGGCCGAGGCGATCCTGATCGTGCTGGCGGTGTCGTTCCTGAGTTTGGGCTGGCGCACCGGCACGGTGGTGGCGTTGTCCATCCCGCTGGTATTGGCGATCACCTTCTTCATGATGAAGGTGTTCGGCATCGGCCTGCAGCGTATTTCGCTCGGCGCGCTGGTGATCGCGCTCGGCCTGCTGGTGGACGACGCGATCATCGCCGTGGAGATGATGGTGGTGAAAATGGAGCAGGGCTGGGATCGCTTCAAGGCCGCGACCTTTGCCTACACCTCGACCGCGTTCCCGATGCTCACCGGCACGCTGATCACCGCCGCCGCATTCACGCCGGTGGGCTTTTCCAAATCGGCGGCCAGCGAATACACCATTTCGATCTTCCAGGTGGTGACCATCGCGCTGCTGGTGTCGTGGATCGTCGCGGTGGTGTTCACGCCCTATCTCGGCTATAAATTGCTTGATCCGAAGAAGCTGGTGGAAAAAGCGCAGCAGCATGGCGCGGATATTTACGACACGCCGTTCTACCGCCGCTTCCGCGCGCTGGTGACCTGGTGTTTGCGCAACCGCTGGAAGGTGATCGGTGCCACGGCAGTGATATTTATATTATCTATCGTTGCGTTCAACGTCGGGGTGCAGAAACAGTTCTTCCCGGCCGCCAACCGTCTCGAATTGATCGTCGATGTCTGGCTGCCGCAGGGCGCATCGCTCAAGGCGACCGAGGCCGAGACCAAACGTATCGAGAAAATTCTATCCGGCGATCCGGCGGCGGCTTCCTATTCTTCCTATATCGGCAATGGCGCGCCGCGCTTCATCCTGTCGCTCGACGTGCGCCTGTTCAGCGACAACTATGCGCAAGTCGTGATCGTCACCAAGGGCCTGCAAGAGCGCGAAGAGCTCAAGCGCAGGCTGACGGAGCTGTTCACCTCGGCGGAAGGCGGCTTCTCGCATATCCATGCGCGCGTGTCGCGGCTCGAGAACGGCCCGCCGATCGGCTATCCGGTGCAGTTCCGCGTGATAGGGGAGGATGTCGAACAGGTGCGCGCAATCGCCGGCAAGGTGGCCGACCTGATGCGCGCCAACACGCATCTGCAGGATGTCAGTTTCGACTGGGACGAAAAGATCAAGGCGCTACGCGTCGAAGTGGACCAGGACAAGGCGCGCCGGCTCGGCACCTCCAGCCGCGAGATTTCGCAGGCCCTGCAGGGCTGGCTGAACGGCGTGGCACTGGCGCAGTATCGCGAAGGCGACCAGTTGATCGACGTGGTGTGGCGCGGCGCTGGCGATCTGGAGACCCGCTCGCTGGACCGGCTGTCCGATCTCGATATCCCGCTGCCGAATGGCCGGCATGTGCCGCTGGCGCAGGTCGCGAAGCTGGTGCCGGTGCTGGAAGAAGGCCTGATCTGGCGGCGCAACCGCCTGCCGACCATGACCGTGCTCGGCGACATGGCCGACAAGACCCAGCCCGCTACCGTGTCGGTGGAGCTGAACGCACAGCTCGATGCAATGCGCGCCGCGTTGCCGATCGGCTATCGCATCGAAATGGGCGGCAGCGTCGAGGAATCCGCGAAGGGCGAGACCGCGATCAAGGCGGTGGTGCCGCTAATGCTGGTCGGCGTGATCACGCTGCTGATGATCCAGCTGCAAAGCATCAGCCGCACCGTCATCGTGCTGCTCACCGCGCCGCTCGGCCTGATCGGCGTCACGCTGGCGCTGCTGGTGTTCCAGGTGCCGTTCGGCTTCGTCGCCAACCTCGGCTTCATCGCGCTGGCCGGGATGATCATGCGCAATTCGGTGATCCTGGTGGA
>JAUYGW010000149.1 GCA_030690245.1 Gallionella sp.
GGGAATGGGTGGCCGCGCTGGATGTGGTGGACGATCCGATATTCCTGCACGACAAGGAGTACCGCGTCTTGCGCTGCAACAAGGCATACCAGCGATGCGCCGGAATCCCCTTCGATCAGATCATCGGCCAGCCCTATTACACCATCTTTCCCAAGACCGGTGAGCCATTACCCTGCTGCCTGCGCGCGATGGAAAAAGAAGTGGAAGAGGCCGTTGGGGAAGTGGCGGTCGGCGGGGTTATCTACCGCTCGCGTACCTTCTCGGTGCATGACGAGCAGGGTGCCCATCTCTACTCGGTGCATATCCTCGAAGACATCACCGAGAGCCGCCGTGCCAAGGCCGCGCTGATCGAGAGCGAGGGGAAATTCCGCATGCTTTTCGATGCCATCTCCGATACCGTTGTCATCCATGACATGGACGGCCGTTTTCTTCAGGTCAACCGTTCAGCCTGTGAACATTTTGGCTACAGCCAGGAAGAATTGCTGCAAAAAAATGTGGCCGACATCGACACTTCCGAATTTGCGCAAAAAGTAGCAGACCGAATCAAGGTGTTGCAGGAGCAGGGCCATCTTGTTGCCGAAACAGCCCATATGCACAGGGACGGCTCTGTTATTCCCGTTGAATTGAGCGCGCGGATTATTGATTATGGCGGCCAGCCAGCTGTTCTCAGCGTGGCCCGCGATATTGCCGAGCGCAAACGGGCGGAGCAGGAGCTGAGGTTAAGGGCGCAGCTTCTGGACAGCACAAACGATTCGGTGTTCGTGCATGACCTCGATGGGAATTTCATTTACCTGAACGAAGCCGCCTGGAAATCGCGCGGCTATACGCGCGACGAGCTGATGGGCATGAATCTGCATGTGCTCGATGTACCGGAGCGCGAAAAGCTCATCGAGGCCCGGAGCAGGGAGTTGATGGAAAAGAGTCAGTGTACTTTTGAATCTGCGCACCGCCGCAAGGACGGTTCCGTCATGCCGATCGAAGTCAGCGCCCGCCTCATCGAATCGGGCGGGCGCAAGCTGGTTCTCAGCGCGGCCCGCGACATCACCGAGCGCAAACGGGCGGAGCAGGCGTTGCGCGACAGCGAGGCGACTTACCGCTCGCTGTTCGAAAATACGCTGAACGGCATCGCCCACTGCCGCATGATTTTTCAGGATGGAGTGCCGGCAGATATTGAATATATTACGGTCAATGAGGGCTTCAAAAAGGTGACCGGCCTGGAGGGGGTGGAGGGCCGGAGAATCAGCGAGGTCATTCCCGGATATTGCCGCGATGACCCGGAATCGCTTGAGATTTTCGGCCGGGTTGCACGCACAGGCGAGCCTGCTCGCTGGGAACACTATCTGGCAGCGTTGGGCAGATGGTTTTCGTTCTCCATCTATTCGCCCGCACAAGATGAAATTGTCATCGTGAGCGACAACATCACCGAGCGCAAGGAGGCGGAAATTGCGCTTAAACACGCCAACCGCGCCCTTGCCACGCTGAGCGAGGTGAACCGGAACCTGGTGTATGCCACCGATGAGAACGAACTGCTGCAGGCGATCTGCCGGGCTATCGTTGAACAGCGCGGTTACCGGTTAGCATGGGTGGGTTACAAGCAGCATGACGAGAATAAGTCCATCAAGGTCTTGGCGAGTGCCGGACATGACGAAGGCTATCTGGATGCCCTGCAGCTTACCTGGGCGGAGACCGAGCGTGGCATGGGGCCGGGCGGACGCGCCGTGCGCAGCGGCGTCACACAATTGTGCCAGGATCTCGCCAACGATCCGCTCTGTCTGCCGTGGTGCGATGCATCGCGGCAGCACGGCTATGCTTCCTGCATTGTGCTGCCGTTGCTGGATGGAGATAAAGCGGTATTTGGCATACTCACTGTGTATGCAGCGGAAGCGAATACTTTCATCACCGCCGAAGTCGCGCTGCTGGAAGAGATGGCCGATGACTTGGCATTTGGCGTGCGTACCCTGCATACCCGCCGGGAACGTGATCTTGCGCTGGAGCAGAACCGGCGGCAGCTGGAGCAGCTGCAAAGCAACCTGGAAGATACGGTGCGGGCAATTGCCACCATCGTGGAAATGCGCGACCCCTATACCGCAGGCCATCAGGCCAGGGTGGCCGACCTGGCTGCGGCGATCGCCGGGCAAATGGGGTTGCCCGATGATCGGGCGCATAGCATCCGCCTTGCCGGCGTGGTGCACGACTTGGGGAAAGTCCAGATTCCGGCGGAAATACTCAGCAAACCGGGGCGGCTCAGCGTCATCGAGTACAGCCTCATCCAGACCCATGCGCAGGCAGGATATGACATCCTGAAGGGCATCAATTTCCCGTGGCCGATTGTGCAGATGGTGTTGCAGCACCATGAACGCATCGATGGCTCCGGTTATCCGCAAGGCCTCAAGGGCGACGCCATCCTGCTGGAAGCGCGCATCCTGAGTGTGGCGGATGTGGTCGAGTCGATGTTTTCGCACCGTCCCTACCGCCCTGGAATGGGTATGGAGGTCGCACTTGAGGAAATTGCCAAGAACAGCGGGACGCTTTATGACCCGCAAGCGGTGGATGCGTGCCTGGCGTTATTCCGCGAACAGGGTTATCGCTTCGTGTAGGTGCGGATTCATCCGCACGGGGTCAGGCAAAGAAACAGGCGGAAGAATATTTGATGCAGAACCGGGCATTTACCCATCGGAAAAATCGGCAGCGGAGGGAATCGGGTGTCATTTTTGAACAAACCAGCCAGTCGAGGCACGCATGAATGAATGGCAGGCCATCCCGAAGAGTTACAAGAGCGCCTGGCTGTTTCTGCTAGCCGGTTTGCTTGCCACGGGGTATGCCGGCCATTCTGTTAAATCGGCGATCGACTCGGGTGCGCAGCGCCAGTTTGCTGCTGGTTGCCAGGAAATCCAACTCAAGATTGAAGGGCGTTTGCAGGCGCACAAGCAGGTGCTGCTGGGTGGGGTGGCGTTGTTTGATGCTTCGGATAGTGTCAGCCGTCACCAATGGCACGCCTATGCCGAACACATGGAAATCGACCAGCACTTCAACGGCATTCAGGGACTGGGTTTTTCCCTGCTGATACCCAAGAACCGGTTAGCACGGCATATCACGGAAATCCGCAGCCAGGGTTTTCCCGACTACACCGTGCGTCCGGCGGGCGAGCGCGGCATCTATTCCTCGATCATCTATCTGGAGCCCTTCAACCAGCGCAATCTGCGTGCCTTCGGTTACGACATGCATTCCGAGCCGGTGCGCAGTGCGGCGATGGAACAGGCGCGCGATGAAAATATTATTTCCTTGTCCGGCAAGGTCGAGCTGGTGCAGGAAACGGATAAAGATGTGCAGGCCGGCACCCTGATGTATGCGCCGGTGTACCGGAAAGCAATGCCGCTCGAAACCGTGGAGCAACGCCGTGCCGCCTTGTATGGCTGGGTATATAGCCCGTTCCGCATGAATGACTTGCTGCATGGTGTACTCAAAGGATGGGGCATCACTCAGAGTCCATATCTGCGCTTGCAGGTTTATGACGGTCACGGCACTAATGCAAACAGTTTGCTCTACCACAGTGAAGCAGGCCAGAAAGCAACTTCCTCGACACCGGTGCTTTTTACCCTTGAACGGCACTTGAATTTCAACGGGCACGAGTGGACCCTGCATTTTGAGCAGTTAAAAGGCAGTGTGTCCGGCATCGATTACAGCAAGGTATGGATGATTCTGGCGGGCGGCACGGGCTTGAGCATCCTGTCGTTATTGCTGATGCTGTCCTACTTGAATACCCGGCGCAATGCGGAGCGAATCGCCGGTGAATTGACGGCCGAATTGCGCAAGGCTTCGGGTTATACGCGCAGCTTGATCGAAGCCAGTCTGGACCCGCTGGTGACCATCAGCCCGGCAGGGAAAATAACCGACGTCAACCGGGCAACGGAAAAAGCCACCGGCAAGAGCCGCTCGGAACTGATCGGGACGGACTTTTCCGATTACTTCACCGACCCGGACAAGGCGCGTGAGGGCTACCGGCAAGTATTCTCGGAAGGCTCGGTGACCGATTATCCGCTGGCCATCCGCCACCAGGATGGTCACATTACCGTGGTGCTTTACAACGCCAGCCTCTACCACGATGAAGCCGGAGAAGTGCTGGGCGTGTTTGCCGCCGCGCGCGATATAACCGAGCGCAAGCAGGCCGAGGCGGCGTTGGCGCGCCACATCCGCGACCTGGGCGAGCGCATCAAGGAGATTGAATGTCTGCGCGACATCACTGCTTTGTTGCTGAATAAAGAGATGAGCATGGAACAGGTGCTGGAAGCCTGTGCCCGGCGCATCCCGGCCGCCTGGCTCGACCCGGCGCATACCTGCGCGCGCATCCGCCTGGGCGGGCAGATATACGAGACCGCCAATTTCCGCGAGGCCGGATGGAAGCTGGCGGCAGCAATTTTCGCACCTGGCACGGAGCAAGGCCTGGTCGAGGTGTTTTATTTTGGCGAATGGGACGGGCACGAGGAATCGCCATTCCTCGACGAGGAGCGCGCCCTGATCGAATCCATCGCCATTCAGATATCACAGTTGCTGGAAAAGCGGCTGGCAGAGGAAAAAATCCGCCAGCTAAATAGTGAACTGGAACAACGTGTCGCCGCGCGCACTGCCGAACTTGAGGCCGCTAATCAGGAACTGGAGGCTTTTTCCTACTCGGTTTCGCATGACCTGCGCACGCCGTTGCGCGCCATCGACGGATTCTCGCTGATGCTGCTGGAAGATTATCAGAGCAAACTGGACGACGAAGGTAAGCGGCTGCTGAATGTGGTACGCAACAATACCAGCCGCATGTCGCGTCTGATCGATGACATTCTGCGTTTTTCGCGCGCCGGCCGGACTGAAATATCTTTTACCGAGATTGACATGGAAGTAATGGTGCGCGGCGTGATTGAAGAGCTCAAGTCGCAGGTTGCCGGACGCAAGCTGCAAATCAACCTGGGTAGCCTGCCCAGCGCCCGGGGTGACCGCGCCATGCTGTATCAGGTCTTTGAAAACCTGCTCGCCAACGCCATCAAGTTCACCGGCAAGAATGAAGAGGCGCATATCGACATCGGGGGCATGATCGAAGCCGGCAAGGCTGTCTACCATGTAAAAGATAATGGAGCCGGGTTCGACATGCAGTACGCGGGGAAGCTGTTCGGGGTATTCCAGCGGTTGCATGGCGTTGATGAGTTCGAAGGAACCGGTATTGGTCTTGCCATCGTCAAGCGGATTGTTGCCCGCCATGGTGGTACAGTCTGGGCCGAAGGCGAAGTCGGGAAGGGCGCAACTTTTTATTTTTCAATCCCGGTCACTCCGGAAAAAATTCTTGAGGTAGGTGCGAATTCATTCGCACGGG
>JAUYGW010000152.1 GCA_030690245.1 Gallionella sp.
CACGATGACCTTAGGCTGTTGGATGGTGGTTTTCCACGCAAGGATTCTGTGCGCCTGAAGATCGTTCAGCACGGCGGTATCGGATTTGCGGTCTTTGGTGCTGTACTCCCGATCCACCAGCGCGGAGCGGTTCTGCGTGGCCAGCCAGATGAAGGTGCCGTTCACGCCCAGCACCACGACGATAAGTCCTATCATCCCGAGGAACCAGGGGTTGCGCAGCCCTTTTTTGTTGTGTTGCGAAATCATTTTGCGTTCCCCATTCCTGAAATGATTCTTCGCCCCAAATCAACTGAGGGGCCGTTGAATTTGGTCTTGTATTCGGCGCCGATGAGCGGATCGTCGATGCTCTGGATGCGGAACTCGATCGGCGTCACCTCCATTTTGATGTTCTGACCGGGCGCCCTGACAAAAATGGTGAAAGAAGTGCTGCGGCCATGGCGCGCCAGCAAGGGTTTTTCGGCGCCGATAATCACCTGATCTCTCACACCACCCTCTGCGGTAACCCCAACCCTGATATCGCTGTCGGTCTTGTTCAGGATCTTTAATTCGTATTTGTTCTGTATCGAGCCGTCGCTCAGGTAAACATACAGGGGCTGGCGCTCCGGTATCACCTTCAGCACCACCGAGCCCAGGTGGGTCAGGCCATAAACGATTCCGCCAAAGGCGATCAGGATGATGCCGATGTAAACCCAGGTGCGCGGATGCTGGTACATCTTCCTGGCGGGCTTGCCCTCCAGTTCGTCCAGCGAGGTATAGCGTATCAGGCCGCGCGGCTTGCCCACCTTGTCCATGATGGAATCACAGGCATCCAGGCACAGGCCGCAGGTGATGCAGCCCAATTGCTGCCCATCGCGGATATCCACGCCGGTCGGACACACCTGCACGCACTGAAAACAATCGACACAGTCGCCCTTTTGTGCCACGACTTCGCTGCCACGGCGTAGTTTGCCGCGCGGTTCGCCGCGCGTGTAATCGTAGGCAGGCAAGATCGTTTGCGAATCCGTCATCACGCCCTGGATGCGCGCGTAGGGGCACATCCACATGCAGACCTGTTCGCGCAACAACGCGGCCAAAATATAAGTGCCGAAAAAAATCGTGGCCAGCGTCACCCAGCCGACCAGCGGCAACTGAAAATGCACCAGCTTATTCCAATAATCGTAGGCATCCACGAACCAGATCGAAAAGCTGATGCCGGTAAGCAGGGAAATGATCATCCAGATGAAATGCTTGAGGGATTTCTTCCAGATTTTCTCAGCGCTCCAGGGTGCTGCGTCCAGCTTGCGCCGGGCCTGGGGATTGCCTTCGATCTTATCCTCTATCCAGGTGAACCAGTCGGTCCATGCAGTCTGGAAGCAGAAATAGCCGCACCACACACGCGATGCGACCGAAGTCACCGCGAACAGCACCATCGCCAGCAGCAGCAGCAGCAGCGACAGCATCCAGATGTCCTGCGGCAGCACCGTCAGGTTGAAGAAGTGGAACTGGTTATGGGTGATATCGAACAGAATGGCCTGCTTGCCGTTCCAGCGCAGATAAGGAACGAGAAAAAACAGCAGATAAAGCGCTTGAGTGTAGTTTTTTACAGTGCGAAAAAAACCGGGCATGCGTTTGGCATGAATGGTCTTGTCGCCCGTGTTCACATTCCAGTGCTCAAGTTCCTGATATATCCCGGTAACCGAGCCGGCTTCCTTGTGTTCCGTTTCCTTGCTCACACGCTCGCTCCTGACTGGCTCATGTTGCTATCTGGGGTTGCAGTGCACCAAAATCAACCCGATCCAAATTGAATGGTGTGTAGGTGCGAATTCATTCGCACATGGCACGTGATTCATTCGAATGAATTCGCACCTACATCTTCCTCAACTGCGCTTTTTTGGCTCATCTTGCTTCCATAATAAAAAAGGAGGGGGTTCAGCCCTCCTTTTTTCTGCACGGACGCAGGCTTATTTGCCCTTATCACCCTTGGTTGCATTCCTGTAAATCACGTAGAGCAGCCACGCCATCACTGCAAAAGCGCCGGCCACACTGATAATCACACCCCAAAATACCATATCCTGTTTCATCCCGTGCTCTCCTTCACCCAATATCCGTAAGAAGTTTTCATTCATGCGGACTGGTTACTTGTCCGTTTTTGTATCCGCTGCGGCGGCGGGCGCGTCGGGTTGACCGCCGCCGAATTTGTACACGTACACCGCCAGCTTCTTCATTTCGGTATCGCTCAGTTTGCCGGCTTCCTTGAACGACGGCATGGCTGCCGCGCGGCCTTGCGGGTCGCCCGAGTTTACGCCGTAGGTAATGGTGCGCTTGCTGCCCTCGACCAGCCTCTTCATATTCTCGGCATCGCTCAGCTTGTCGTTCCTTACTTCAAAACGCCATATCTTGTCGGCTAGGTTGGCCGAACCCATCGCCTGATTACCCTTGCCGTCTTCGCCGTGGCAAGCCGTACAGCCCTTTTCCGCAAACAACGGCGTGGAAGTTGGCTGGCCTTTCGCGACTGCGTTGGCAAGGGCATCGATCTCGGCGGCGGACAGCATATCCTTGTGCGCCATCATCATGCCCTGGCGGCCGCCTTCGATGGAGGCATGGATATCGTCGATCTTGCCGCCATACAGCCAGTCGTCGTCGTTCAGGATCGGCGCAAACAGCCCTTCCTTGTCGTGGGTACCGATGCCGTTCTGGCCGTGGCAGGCGGCGCAGTTATCGCCGAACAACACCTTGCCGGAACGGGTGACGTACTCGGTCAATTCGCTGTCCGCCAGGATGGCTGCCGGCGTCATACCCCTGAGCCTGGCTTCGAATTTTCCGCGCACTGCCTCCACCTCGCCCACATCGGCTTCCATTTCCTTGATGGCCGTCCAGCCGCCGATCCCCTTGAAAAAGTCACCTGTCGTGGCAAACGGGATGGAGGGGTAGTATAGCCAGTAAATCACCACGAACAATGCGCTGGCGGTCAGTCCCAGCATCCACCATTTGGGCGGCTCGTTGGTGAGATCCGCCAGATCGTCGTCCCACACATGCCCGGTTGTCTGGTCGCCTGATGCCTCGTGTTTTTCGCTCATTTCATTTCTCCCGCATCGATATGATCTTCGTCATCCAGCGCCATGCCGCGCTGCGACTCGAACTTGTCCTTGTTTGCCGGACGAAACACCATGACATAAACATAGACCATGCCAATGAACACCGCCACGGAAAAAAATACCCCGAGCCAGTCATTGACGGTCATGGCTGCCGCATCCATGCCCAGATAATCCAGCAGCTTAGTCACGGTAATTCACGCCTTCGGTGAACTTGATGTGATTGCCCAGGCTTTGCAGGTAGGCAACCATGGCATCCAGCTCGGTCTTGCCTTCCACCGCATCTTTGGCGCTGGCAATGTCCGCATCGGTGTAAGGAGCCGGATAGAAAGGCATGCTGCGCATCGCCTCCATATTTTTCTTTATTTGCACGGCATCCACTTTGCTTTTATCCAGGAAGACGTAGTTGGGCATGACAGACTCAGGCACCACTTCGCGCGGATACTTCAGATGGCGGCGATGCCACTCGTCCGAATATTTGCCGCCGACACGCGCCAGATCCGGGCCGGTGCGCTTGGAACCCCACTGAAAAGGATGGTCATACATGGATTCGGAAGACACCGAGTAGTGCCCGTAACGATCCTTCTCGTCGCGGAACGGGCGGATCATTTGCGAATGGCACAGGTAGCAGCCTTCGCGGACGTAAACATCGCGCCCCGCCAGCTCCAGCGGTTTGTAGGGGCGCACGCCATCGCCCGGTTTCCAGTCATCGAGCGACTGTCCCGGCTGGCGTTGCCAGACGATCGGGGAGATCTCCTTGCTGCCTACCTTGCCTTTGACATCAGGCGACAGGTGGGTCATGGTGCGGTCCAGATAGAACAGCGGGACGATTTCCACGATACCGCCAATCGCCACAACGATAGCGACCATGACGAACATCAGGACGGTGCTGCGTTCAATCTTGTCCTGGAACTTGGTCGAATAGATTTTATCGTGATCAGACATGTTTCACTCCTTAGGCTTGGGCAGGAACGGCATGGGTAGCGCGCGCCGCGCTCGCCTTGCGCACCGTCATCACCACGTTGTACAGCATGATCCACGCACCCAGATTGAAGATGATCCCGCCGATGGCGCGCATCGCATAATAGGGATGCATCGCGGAAACCGACTCGACGAAGGTATAGGTCAAGGTGCCGTATTCGTCGTAATCCCTCCACATCAGGCCCTGCATGATTCCGGACACCCACATCGCCACGACGTAGACCACGGTGCCGATGGTGGACAGCCAGAAGTGCACATTGACCAGGTTGTCGGAATACATTTCGGTGTTCCACAGCTTCTTCACCAGATGGTAAAGCGCGCCGATGGAAACCATCGCCACCCAGCCC
>JAUYGW010000154.1 GCA_030690245.1 Gallionella sp.
TCCGTGCCCATCAATGTCGTGGTGATGCCCAAGATCAACAAGACCCACAGCGGTGCTTCGTTCAACCCTGGCGACCCCATTACCTACACCATTACCGTGTTCAACGACTCGGGCGGTACGCTGCAGGCCTCATTTTTCAAGGATCCGGTCGTAGCCAATCTCGCGGTCACCGGCCTGAGCTGCGCCGCCGCCAACGGTGCAACCTGTCCGACTACCAACAATACTGTGGCCGACATGCAGGGCCCGACGGGCATTCCCATTCCCTCTGCCAACCTGCCCAACAACAGCAGCCTCATTTTCACCGTCACCGGCACCCTGTCCGGCGTCATCGGTACCACGATCGATAACACGGCCACTGTCAGCATCGGCCTCAATACCAATTCGTCCACCGACAGCGTTACCCTGGGCGCCGCCTCCGGCTCGAAATTGTTCGCCCCGGACTCGATCACCGAGGGCAACAATTCGCTGATGACCATCACCTTCACCAACCCCACCGCTTTCGCCGTCACCGGTGTGTCGTTCCTCGACACCTATCCGGCCGGCCTGGTCAATGCGGCCAGCCCGGGCGAAAGCACCACCTGCAGCGGAACGGTAACGGCAATCGGCGGCGGCAATACGTTCACATTTTCCGGGGGAACAATTCCGGCGACTGGCAGTTGCACTGTGTCGGTGTATGTCACCAGCGCGACCGCGAACAGCTACATCAACTCGGTGTCCTTCACATCCGGTTCCCACGGTTCCCTCGGCTTGGCCTCGGCAACCCTGGGCGTCACCGCTCCGGTCTTCGGCGCTTTCAATGCCTGCGATGATGCCACTGACCCAAACTTCAGTTGCACCAATACTACAACGCCCACCACCAGCCGCATCACCACCAAGATTGCCGGGGTCCCGTTCACCCTGGATCTTGTCGCGCTGAATTCCAACGGCTCATGGAACTCCAATTACAGCAACGATGTCATCGTGGAGCTGCTCGACAGCAGCAACAACAGTGGGGCGTTTGACGCCAACAACTGCCGCAGCAGTTGGACGACTGTCATTGCAACATTGGGCTCCTTTCCGGATTTTGGATCAAGCAACGGTCAAATCACCACCCTAACATCGTTCACAGTGCCAGAGGCTTACCGCGACGTGCGGGTGCGCGTGAGGAATAACGGCGGCGCCACCAGGGTGGGCTGCTCAACCGACAATTTTGCGATTCGTCCCAATAACCTCGAAGTGATTCCGACTGACACTGACTGGCAGACAACCGGGACGGCGCGTACGATAAACAATACCGATGCAACCAGCCCGGGCAGCCAGGCAAGCACCCCGAACCCTATACACAAGGCCGGGCAACTTTTTACCGTTACCGCTACCGCCAAGAATGCATCGAACGTAACAACCGCCAACTACAACGTGACGGTTGCCCCGGCCGCAGCATTAAGCGACTGCAGCCCCCCCCCCCGCCGTCGGGGGGGGGCTGTACCGCAAGTTTTGGCATCTTCAGCCTGGGCGCCGGCAGCGCCGCCTCTGGCGTAGTGACCTGGAGCTCGGCCAGCTATAGCGAGGTGGGAGCGTTCGACCTGACATTGCAGGATACGGACTTCACGTCGGTCGATGCCGCTGATACTGCGGCCAGTTGTGCCGGCCGTTATGTTTGCGGAACGGCAGCAGTTGGGCGCTTCGTGCCGGATCATTTTGATCTCTCGAACAGCGCCATCGTAAACCGCAGCGACATCAATGCCGGAGCGGGCTGCTCGCCCGCCTCGACCTTTACTTATATGGGCGAAGCGATGAAGGCGAGCTTCACACTGACGGCAAAGAATGCCGGCGGGAACCCGACGCAGAACTATGCGGGCAGTTTCGCAAAGTTCACCAACAGCATCGCCAATTGGATCGCCGACACCGGCAACGACCGGGTCGGGCTGTGGGCGATCGCCACCGATTACACGTATGGCGGCAGCACCTGCAAGGTGCTGTTCGACAGAGTAACGCCTTCCGTGAACTCCTTCGTTGCCTGTTCCGGCGCGGTACCCACCCTGCTCATCGGCCGGACGGCGGGGCCGCGTGTGACCGTGTCCTCCCCTAGCCTCTCGGCCTGGGCCAACGGAGCCGCAACCTTCACCGCAGATGCTACTCTGGAGCGGGGAGATGCGCCGGACGGTTCCTACGCCACGCTGAATATCGGCGCCACGCCGCAGGATGCGGATGGGGTCGCTCTTTCGGCATATGACCTGGATGCGGACAACAGCGGCACTCCCGAGCGTGCGTCTCTTGGCACGACGGAAGTGCGCTTCGGGCGGCTGAAGCTTTCCAATGCGCACGGCTCCGAATTGCTCAACCTGCCGGTTCCGATTCAGGCGCAATATTGGAACGGCACGGCGTTCGTGCCTAATGAGGCCGATAACTGCACCGTGCTTGCTTCGACCAACATCGCATTGGGTAATTACCAGCGTAAAGCGGGGGATACGTGGACGACGTCGCCCACGCTGGTCAATACAGTGGCTATTCAAGGGGGTTGGCAAGTTAGCCTGTCCAAACCAAGCCCGACGCCCTCTGGTAAAGGCAGCGTGGACTTGTGCGTGGATTTGGGCGCTGACCCTGTCGGGGGAACATTGTGCTTGGCAACCGCTTCCGCGAATTTGCCTTATTTGCAGGGGCTGTGGTCGCCGGGTACCAGTTATAATAACGACCCAAAAGTGCGCGCCACCTTTGGTGTATTTAAGGGCAACGGCGAGTTCATCTACCTGCGCGAAATGTATTGATCCGGATGGTCATCAGGCGCAGCCTGGCAGCAACGCATCGAACCAATTCTGTTTCAAGCATCGAATAACTTGGCAGGAACGCGATTTAATCAGCCACCAGGTTGTCGTTAACCGGCGGCTTATTCACTTGGTGGCCGAGTCGAGTGGCTATGCGTCGCTTCTGTAAAGTTTTTGATAGACGAGCCGGAACAGGATTTCTTGTTGTAGCCGGTACGTTCGACGTGTTCAGGCTCGGGGTATTGCGGAAAGCACTGTTATGTATTGGAATAATTATTGACAGCAATGGGTTATTTAATTAAGTTCGCGTCAATTATGCAAATTCCGCGCATCACTTCATGGTTCAAGCCGAAAGGCTATGGCGGCGGCCGGTTCGCCATCGGTTTGGGCGCACGTGGTGTTTATCTGGCGAAAATCAAGTTTGCCGGGGCGATGCCGCAAGTGGTGCGCTGCGAATATTATGAGGTTGGTGCAGCATCGGTGGCCGTATTGGAAAAGCTGCGCCGCGAGGCGAGTCTTGGCGGCCACCATGTCACCACGCTGCTGGCGCCGGGCGAATATCAGATATTGCTGGTCGAGGCGCCCAATGTTCCCGCCGAAGAGATGAAGACCGCGATCCGCTGGAAAATCAAGGATAGTTTGAATTACCGCATCGACGATGCCACCGTGGATGTGTTGCAGATCCCCGCCGCCAAATCCGGCCCGGAGCGCGCGCAATCCATGTTTGCGGTTGCCGCTGCCAACGGCATCATCCAAAAGTATATGGCGTTGTTCGGGCGGGCGAAAATCAAGCTGGATGTGATCGATATTCCAGAAATGGCGCAGCGCAACATCGCTGCATTGTTCGAGCAGGAAGACCGCGCCTTGGTGCTGTTGGCTTTTGACGATAACGGCGGCTTGCTGACGTTTACTTCCGGCGGCGAGTTGTATTTGTCGCGGCGTATCGAAATCAGCGCGGGGCAATTGCAGGACGCCAACGAGACTCTGCGTGAACAATGCCGCGATCGCGTCGAGCTGGAATTGCAGCGTTCGCTGGATTATTTCGACCGCCAGTTTAACCACCTGTCGGTGAGCCGTATCCTGGTGAGCGCGCCCGATGGCACCGGCCTGGTAGAGTTTCTGGTTGCGATGATAGGCGTAAAGGTGGAAAAACTGGATCTGTCGCAGGTGATGGACATCGGCGCAGTCCCGGCGCTGGCCGACAGCGAATTTTCCGCCTATGCATTGCCTGTGCTGGGCGCGGCATTGCGCCGTGAGGGGGCGGCGCCATGAGCCAGCAGATCAACCTGCTAAATCCGGCCTTGCTGGAGCAGCGCAATTATTTTTCGCTGGTGGCGATGTTGCAAGGATTGGGGCTGATTGTGGCCGGATCCCTGCTTTTTTACGGCTATGCAGTGTATCAGGTCGGTGAGATGGGCAAACAATCGGGAGAAACCACCAAACGCTACAACACGGAGCAGGCGCGCCTGGCGGGTTTTCTTGCGGAATTTTCCCCGCAACAGGCCAATCAGGCATTGCAGGACGAGGTGAAGCGGTTGGAAAAACGGGCCGCCGACCAGGCCGAATTGATCGAAATCATCAAGTCCGGCGCGGTGGGCAACACCACCGGCTATTCGGAATACATGCGCGCCTTCGCGCGCCAGGTGGCGCAGGGGCTATGGTTGACCGGTTTCAAGGTGACCGGCGACGCGGCGCAAATCAGCCTGGAAGGTGCGGCGGTGGACCCCGGCATGCTGCCCGCCTACATTCAGCGTTTGGGCAAGGAGAGCATCATGCGCGGCAAGACTTTTGCCACCCTGCAAATACGGCAACCGAAGATTGACGCAAGCCAGGGCGCGCCGCCGCGCTATGTCGAGTTCACCTTGCATTCCAGCACGGATGACGAGGCCAAAAAATGAACCTGAAAAAAGTAGTTCACCACGAAGAACACATAACCAGCGACTTAGCGAATGACAGCTTGTTTTTCTTCGTGCCCTTCGTGTTCTTCGTGGTTCAACTGAGGCTTCAAGGATGAAGCGCTACTGGGAATTGGTGCGCGGCAAGATAGATGGCATGTCGCTGCGCGAGCGCGCGGTAATTTTCCTGGCGGCGGCATTTGTGCTGGTCGCGTCGGTTAATGCGGTGTTGCTGAACCCTTTGCTGGCGAAGCAAGCCGCGCTGTCGGCGCAGCTGGTGCAAAAGCAGGAGAAAATGAAAGAGTTGCAGGCGCAGTTGCATTCGCATTCGCAAGCCAGGCAAGACAACCAAAACTCGCCGTTGCGCACCCGGCTGGCGCAGCTCAAGCAGCAGTTGCAGGAGCAGGACGGCTATTTGCAAAGCCACCGCGACCGGCTGGTCGAGCCGGATAAAATGGCCGAGTTGCTTGAGCAGGTGTTGAGTAAAAACGACAAGTTGCAGCTGATCGAATTGAAAACCCTGCCGGCGAGCCTGCTGGTTGAAAAGCCCCAGGCGGCCATGCCACAAGCCGCAAATTCGCCGGCCGGGCAAAAACAAGTATTCAAACATGGCATCCAGATTACCGTGCGCGGCGGTTATCTGGACATGCTGCGCTACCTCGCCGCGCTGGAGAAAATGCCGGCGCAGATGTTTTGGGGGGAGATCAGCCTGAGCGTGGAAAAATATCCCGACTCGGTGCTGACGCTGACCCTGTACACCCTGAGTTTGGATAAGACATGGCTGACCGTTTGATGCGCGATCTTTCCGCAACCCTTTTTTCAGCTCCTCCGCAGTCGGGAGAGGGTCGGGTTGAGCGCGTTTCTGGAGCCATGCTTGTTTTGATCGTCGCGCTGTTTTCCGTTGCGGCGGCGGCTGAAGAGCTGCCCGACCCGACCCGCCCGCCTGCCGGCCTTGCCGCGCCTGTTGCCGCGCCCGCGAGCGGAGTGCCTGAAATCCGGCCAGCCAGACTGCAATCCATCCTCATTTCCAAAACCCGCCGGGCTGCGATTATTGACGGGGAAAGCGTTGAATTGGGCGGCAAATATGGCGATGCAAAACTGATTGAAGTGAATGAAGGAAGTATAGTATTGCGCGGTACACAGGGGCGGCAAGTGATGACGTTGTTTCCCGATGTAAAAATTACCGGCAAACAGGGAATAAGAATAAAACCGCAGTTGTCAGCGGGCGGGGTGCAATCCGGCAAAAATAAGCCGGTAGCAACCAAGGAGATTAAATGAGAGTTTTGTTATGGCTGATGAAGCCGCCAGCCATTCCACTAAGCTGCCAAAAGACGGCAGCCAAGTGGCTGGTTATGGGCGCGGCGCTGTTGCTGGCAGCGTGCGCTGCGCCGGGCAACCGCAACCAAGCTGCGGATGCCATTCAGCACGAAATGAGTCAGGCCGCTCAGGATAGCGCGCAGCCGGGCAAGCCCGATGCGGTGAGCAATGCCTTGCTGCCCCCTCTAGCGATGGGTATGCCCATGGTGGACAACAAACCGCTGGAGGCAAAATTCGACCTGACGGTCAACGATACGCCGGCCAATCAGGTATTCATGGCGATTGTTTCCGGCACACGCTACAGCATGTTGCTGCATCCCGAAGTCAGCGGCAATATTTCGCTGAACCTGAAGGATGTGACGGTGTTCGAGGCGCTGGAGTCGATACACGAGATGTACGGTTATGACTACAAGCTGGATGGCACGCGTATTTATATCCAGCCACTGACGCTGCAAACGCGGATTTTCCAGGTGAACTATTTGACGGGGCAGCGTAAGGGCGAGTCTTCGTTGCGCGTCTTGTCGGGTTCGGTGTCGGATAACGCGACGGGGGGTACGACGGGCAGCACGTCAACATCTACCACCACGGCGGGCGGGACTTCTCGCGGAGGGGATAGCAGCAAGGTAAGCATGTCCAGCAGCGCGGATTTCTGGGATGAGCTGGGTAAGTCGCTGCAAGCGATCGTCGGCACTGAAAAAGGGCGCAGTGTGGTGATCAGCCCGATGTCCGGCGTGATCGTGGTGCGCGCGATGCCGGATGAGCTGAAGAATGTCGCGGCCTATCTCAAGGCGTCGCAGATTTCCATCGAACGGCAGGTAATTCTGGAGGCGAAAATTGTCGAAGTGCAGCTCAATGACGGCTTCCAGAGCGGGGTGAACTGGGCCGCGTTCAAGAACCCTGCATTGGGAAATATCCCAAACAGCTCGCTGTCGGCGGGACAAGTCAATGCAGGAACGATATTGCCGCAGACTGCTGCGGGTGTCGGCGCCGCTGCGGGCACGACTGCGGCCTTGGCGGCCGGTGCGGTGGGTTCATTGTTTGGTCTGGCGTTCCAAACCAATAATTTTGCGGCCTTGCTGAGCTTCCTGGAAACCCAGGGCAATGTGCATGTGTTGTCCAGCCCGCGCATCGCCACGTTGAACGGCCAGAAGGCGGTGCTGAAAGTCGGGACGGATGAGTTCTTCGTCACCAATGTGTCCACCACTACGACCACCGGCACGGCCACTACCTCCACGCCGAGCGTGACGTTGCAGCCCTTCTTTTCCGGCATTTCGCTGGACGTTACGCCGCGCATCGATCAGGACAACGAGATTATCCTGCACATCCACCCTTCGGTGAGCCTGGTCAGCACGGTGAACAAAACGGTGGATGTCGGCGGCATAGGCGGGACGCTGAATTTGCCGTTAGCCTCCAGTTCCATTTCTGAAAGCGATAGCATCGTGCGCGCGCGCGATGGCCAGGTCGTGGCGATCGGCGGCTTGATGCGCCAGGCGACCTTTGAAGACCGTTCCGGTTTGCCGGGTTTGCCCAAGGCGGTTTTTGGCCAAACTAGTCAGCGCAGCGAAAAACGCGAGTTGATCATCCTGTTGAAACCCACCGTGGTGGATAACGACAAGGACTGGTCGGACGACATTACGCACAGCCGCGATCGGTTTAACGGGCTCAGCGGGCAAGGTACAAGGCATTGAATAATATGTACCTGCAACATTTCGGCCTGCGCGAACCGCCTTTCAGCCTGACCCCTGACACCCACTTCTTTTTTGCCGGCGTCAGTTATCAGTCGGCGCTCAATACCCTGCTGGTGGCGGCGCGCAACGGCGAGGGCTTCGTCAAGGTTGTCGGGGAGGTGGGCAATGGCAAGACGCTGCTGTGCCGCAAATTCCTCGCGATGCTGAATCAGGCGCTGCCCGTACCTTCCGCATCCTCTGCGCCGCGCTTCCTTACCGCCTATATCCTTAATCCCTATCTTGAGCCGCGCAGCCTGTTGCTGGCGCTGGCGGACGAATTCAGCGTGCCGCTGGACAAGGATACAGATCAACACCAATTGCTGAAAGGGCTGACGCTCGCGCTGCTGGAATGCGCGCGCAACGGCCAGCGCGCGCTGGTGTGCCTGGACGAGGTGCAGGCGATGCCGCTGGAAAGTCTGGAAATGTTGCGCCTGCTCACCAACCTCGAAACCGAGAAGCGCAAGTTGTTGCAGGTGGTGTTGTTCGGGCAGCCGGAGTTGAACGAACGGCTGCGGCATCGTTCAGTACGTCAGCTGCGCCAGCGCATCAGCTTCCAGGCAGAGCTGAAAGGGCTGCGCAGGGACGAGATGGAGCGCTATCTGCGTCATCGTCTGGCCGTGGCACAATTTCCCGGCGACACGCTGTTCAGCAAGGGTGCGGTGGGCAAGCTGTACCGCATTACCGGCGGCACGCCGAGGCTGGTCAACATCGTTGCACACAAGGCCTTGATGCTGGCGTTCAGCGATGGCAGGCAGCAGGTGTTTGCCAGGCATGTGCGCGATGCGGCGGCGGATACGCCGGAAGTGCGCCGCGATTGGCTGCATTGGGCGGTTTTGGCCGGCTTTGCGGCAATCGTTTTGTTGGGAGTCGCGTGGATGACACTGCAGTGAGCGTCATTAATCAGGTACTCAATCAGCTCGAACAGCGCGGTGCGCATGCTGCAATGGAGCAGCCCATAGACCGGACCATGGTGCGCGCCGTGCCGCATAGCCAACGCAGGCTGGCGATGACCATGCCCTTGCTGGTGTTGGGGCTGGTGCTGGTGGCCGGGATTGCCGCATGGCAATGGATGCAAGCGCGCAAGCCTGCCATGAGCTTAGCCGAAGGGCCGCAGGTCGTTGCGGCGAGCACCACGCCGCTCCAGCCGGCGGCCGTGGCGATACCCGCGCCGGTCTCCGCTGTTCCGGTCGCTACCGCAGGCGAAATTCCGCTGGCAGAAGTGCTTCCGACGGTCGCGCGCGTGATCGCTGAATCAAGTTCGCCGCCTTCTGTACCTCGCCAGGACCCGGGGCAGCGCGCTACAACGAAGCCTTTAGCCCTGGGCGCAGTCGAAGGGCCAGGGCAGGCCGCTTCGACGGGCTCAGGGCAGGCCTTGCGCGACGAAAAAAACAGCCCTGCCACGAGCGGGGATGAACGACGCCCGGTAAAGGCGGCCCCGCGACCCACCAAGCCACAGCCCATGCGTGCCGCCCCGCCAAATGCACTGGCCGCTGTTCAGCCGCCGGTGGAAGTGTTGACGATGAAGCAGGTCAGCCCTGCACAGCATGCCGATGCGGAATTCCGCAAGGCGGTGGCGCTGATGCAGCAGGGGCATATCGCCGACGCAATAGCGGGATATGAAGCGGCGTTGCGCCTGGACGCGGGACATGACGCGGCGCGCCAGGCATTGGTGGCCTTGCTGCTCGAAAGCAAGCGCGGCCCAGATGCCGAGCGCGTGTTGCAGGACGGGCTGAAAAACAAGCTGGAACATACCCGGTTTGCGATGCTGCTGGCGCGCTTTCAGGTGGAGCGCGGCGCGGTCGAGCTGGCTGCGGTAACGCTGGAAAAATCCCTGCCCTATGCCAATGCGCAGGCCGACTACCAGGCGTTTTATGCCGCATTGCTGCAACGCCAGAAACGGCACAAGGAGGCGATTGCCTATTACCAGGTTGCGCTGCAACTCGCCCCGGATAACGGCATCTGGCTGATGGGTTACGGCATTTCCTTGCAGGCGATGCAGCGCACCGACGGCGCCAGGGATGCATTCCGGCGCGCGCTCGAGTCGAAGACGCTCAACCCGGAATTGCAGGCGTTTGTGCAGCAGAAATTAAAGGGGCTTTGAGGCGGGATCGAGGAGCGAGGATTGAGGGTTGAGGGTTGAGGGTTGAGGGTTGAGGGTTGAGCAAAAACCACGGCCCCGCTTTTCACTCAATCCTCAATCCACGCTCCTCAATCCTGAACGCGGCAGCGTTCTCGCCACTACCCACGCGCTGATTTCAACCGCACCGCGTTTTTGCACCGCCTCGGCGAGCGCGTTCAGGCTGGCGCCGGTGGTCAGCACATCATCCACCAGCGCGACGCGCCTGTCGGTCAGATCCATATCGCAGCAGAACGCATCGCGCATGTTTTTCTTGCGTTCCTTCCACGGCAACGCGGATTGCGGCGGGGTGTCGCGGACGCGCCGACAGGCATGCGGCAGCAGTTCGAGGCCAAGCCCGCGGGCGATTTTGGCGGCGAGCAGCTGCGATTGATTGAAGCCGCGCTTGCGCAATTTTGCCGGATGCAGCGGCATCGGGATGATGCAGTCGGGCAAATCGGTTCTATCGATGCGGTGCTCCAGTTTCGCCGCAAAGGCATGCGCCAGCGCGAGCTGTTCGCGATATTTCAATGCCTGGATCAGCTTGTCGAGCGGGAAGGCGTAGCCGAATACGGCGGTGGTGCGGGCGAATAACGGCGGGCGCTTCAGGCATTGTCCGCATACTTCGCCGGCCGGCGTCGGCAGGGCGCAGCTCGGGCAGTGTGCCGCCTCAAGATAGGGCAAGGCGCGGTCGCAAGCCGCGCACCACAGCCCGTCACGGCTCATGCTGCCGCACAGCACGCAGGGCTGCGCGGGCAAAACCTGCCTAATCCCTGTGCGGATGTTCAGAATAACGCTGTGTAAAATTGACAAGACATTATCCTTTCAAGGATGATGCGCCGTTACCGTTCAACCCGGATTATCCAAAAATGCAATTAGCCACGGATGAACACGGATTATCACTGATAAGCAGAGAATGAAGAGCCCTTGATTCATCAGATGGCATCCGGCGCAGGATAGGCAACCAATTGTTGATCCGTGTTTATCTGTGTTTATCCGTGGCTAAATTACTTTTTCCAAAATCATACTTTATCAATTTACTATGAACACTCAGACCATAGAATTCATCCGTCCCGTCAAACAGTCAACTGCGCCGCAACGCTGGAGCGTGCCCGATGTGGAGGCGCTGTTCAAACTGCCGTTTGCCGATCTGATGTACCGCGCGCAGCAAGTGCACCGCGAGCATTTCGACCCGAATGCGGTGCAGCTTTCCACCCTGCTGTCGATCAAGACCGGCGGCTGCACCGAGGACTGCGGCTATTGTCCGCAATCGGCGTTTAATTCCGCCGGTGTGGAAGACAGGAAGATGCTGGAGGTGGAGGAGGTGGTCGCGGCCGCGCGCGCCGCACAGCAAAAAGGTGCCGGACGCTTCTGTATGGGCGCGGCGTGGCGCGAACCGAGCGACGAGGACATGGCGAGCGTGGTGGAAATGGTCAAGGCGGTGCGCGACCTCGGCATGGAAACCTGCGCGACGCTGGGCATGCTGAACGACGAACAGACCGGACAATTGCGCGATGCCGGGCTGGATTACTACAACCATAACCTGGATACCTCGCCGGAGTTCTACGGCAACATCATCAGCACGCGCGACTACCAGGACCGGCTGGATACGCTGGATCGGGTGCGCAAGGCGGGGATGAGTGTCTGTAGCGGCGGCATCGTCGGGATGGGCGAGAGCATCACGCAGCGCGCCGGACTGGTCGCGCAACTGGCCAACATGAACCCTTACCCGGAAAGCGTGCCGATCAACAACCTGGTCAGGGTCGAAGGCACGCCGCTGGCACAAACGGAAGAACTCGATCCGCTGGATTTCGTGCGCACCGTCGCGGTCGCGCGCATCACTATGCCTACGGCGTTTGTGCGCCTTTCCGCCGGGCGGCAGCAGATGTCCGATGCGGTGCAGGCATTGTGTTTCCTCGCCGGCGCGAACTCCATCTTCTATGGCGAGCAATTGCTCACTACCGGCAACCCGGATGTGGAAAAGGACCGCGCGTTGCTCGACAAGCTGGGGATGTATCCGCTTGCTGAAAAAGCATAATGGGAACGCGGGCGTCCCGCCCGCATGCGGACGGGGACGTCCGCGCTCCCGACCGATGAGATTAGATGCCTTTCTTTGAACTCCAGCAAGAACTCGAAGCCCGCGCCGCGCAAGGTCTGCTGCGCCAGCGGCGCACGCTCGACAGCCCGCAGTCGCCGCATATCGTGGTGGATGGCAAACCCTATCTGTCGTTTTGCAGCAACGATTACCTCGGCCTGGCCAACCATCCGAGGCTCGTCGCCGCGCTGCAACAGGGCGCGGCGCAATATGGTGTCGGCGCCGGCGCGGCGCATCTGGTGAGCGGGCACAGCGCGGCACATCACCGGCTCGAACAGGCGCTTGCGGCTTTCGCCGGCAAACCCGCCGCGCTGCTGTTTTCCACCGGTTACATGGCGAACCTCGGCGTGGTGCAGGCGCTGGTCGGCAAGGGCGATACGGTATTTGCCGACAGGCTCAATCACGCCTCGTTGAACGATGCGATGCTGCTGTCGCGCGCCGAGATGAAACGCTATCGCCATAACGACATGGCGCAACTGGCGGCACTGCTCGAACAAACACAGGCCGGACGCAAACTCATCATCACCGATGCGGTATTCAGCATGGACGGCGATCTCGCGCCGCTGCCGGAGTTGCTGGCGCTCTGCGAACGGCACGATGCGTGGCTGCTGGTCGATGATGCGCACGGCTTCGGCGTATTGGGCGAGCAAGGGCGCGGTTCGCTGGCGCATTGCGGCATTGCCTCGGAACGCATCATCTACATGGCGACGCTCGGCAAGGCCGCCGGGGTATTCGGTGCGTTCGTCGCGGCAGAGCAGGTCGTGATCGATACGCTCGTCAACCACGCGCGCAGCTATGTCTACACCACGGCCACGCCGCCCGCATTGGCCAGCGCGGTGCTGGAGAGTCTGAAGCTCATCGGGCAGGGCGATGCGTTGCGCGAGCATCTGCGCAATCTGATCGCGCAACTGCGCAGTGGATTGCAAGGGTTGCGCTGGGAGTTGATGCCGTCGGACACGGCGATTCAGCCGTTGCTGGTCGGCGACAATCAGGCGGCGCTGGCACTGAGCGAGGGGCTGCGCGAGCGCGGCATCTGGGTTGCGGCGATCCGCCCGCCCACCGTGCCGCAGGGCACGGCGCGCCTGCGCATCACCCTGTCCGCCGCGCATACCGGGAGCGATGTGGAGCAATTGATTGGGGCGTTGCATGAGCTTGCACAGTAACAAAAAATTCGCGCAGCGATTCGTGCGCTCCCTCTCCCACTTGTGGGAGAGGGTT
>JAUYGW010000159.1 GCA_030690245.1 Gallionella sp.
GGGCACCGAAATGGTCATGCCCGGCGACAATGTCAGCATTACCGTCAGCCTGATCAACCCAATCGCGATGGAAGAAGGCCTGCGTTTCGCGATCCGCGAAGGTGGTCGTACTGTCGGCGCAGGTGTGGTTGCAAAGATTATCGAGTAAGGCTACAATGCGCGCCCTCGCGTGACCCGAGGTGATTAGTGGGTCGCGCGATTCGTTCTTTAATTAGCGGCATTGCCGCGTAAAAGTAAGAGAGAATTATGCAAAGTCAAAAAATTCGCATTCGCCTCAAGGCGTTCGATTATCGCTTGATCGACCAGTCGGCGGCGCAGATTGTTGAGACTGCCAAGCGTACTGGCGCGGTGGTAAATGGCCCGGTGCCATTGCCAACCAAGATTGAGCGCTTCGACGTGTTGCGCTCTCCGCATGTCAACAAGACTTCGCGTGATCAGTTTGAAATTCGCACCCATTTGCGTTTGATGGACATCGTTGACCCTACCGATAAGACGGTAGACGCGTTGATGAAGCTGGATTTGCCGGCCGGTGTGGATGTTGAGATCAAGTTACAGTAGTCATTGCACCAAGCAGCAAAAAATCGGTTGACCAATTGTAGTCACCCCCTTAACAAGAGGAAATTAAAATGAGCTTAGGACTTGTCGGTCGCAAGATTGGCATGACCCGCGTGTTCACCGAAGACGGTTCGTCGTTGCCGGTGACAGTGCTGGAAGTGTCAAATAATCGTGTCACTCAGGTTAAATCCGTTGATACCGATGGCTATACCGCTGTGCAATTGGCACACGGTGCACGTCGCCCCAGCCGCGTCACCAAGGCTGCCGCCGGACATTACGCCAAGGCGGGTGTTGAAGCCGGGAATGCACTTAAGGAATTCACCGTATCCCCTGAGCAGCTGGAAGGCCTGAAGGCAGGCTCCACGGTCAGCGTGGAGATTTTTCAGGTAGGTCAACTCGTTGATGTGACGGGCACCTCCAAAGGTAAGGGTTACGCAGGCACCATTAAGCGCCACCACTTCAAGTCTGGCCGCGCATCGCACGGTAACTCGAAGTCGCATAATGTGCCGGGCTCTATCGGTATGGCGCAAGATCCGGGTCGCGTGTTCCCAGGTAAGCGCATGACCGGCCACCTCGGTGATGTGCAGCGCACCGTTCAAAATCTACAAATCGTTCGTGTTGATGTCGCGCGCCAATTGTTGCTGGTTAAAGGCGCCGTTCCAGGCTGCACAAACAGCAGCATTATCGTGCGTCCCGCAGTGAAGGCAGGTGCATGATGGAACTTAAAGTCATTAATGATAAGGGGCAGGCGACTGCCAATCTGAGCGCATCCGATGAATTGTTCGGTCGCGAATACAACGAAGACTTGGTTCATCAGCTGGTCACCGCTTATATGGCCAATTCGCGTGGCGGCAACAGCAAGCAAAAGGGCCGCAGCGAAATCGCCAAGAGTACGCGCAAACCATTTGCGCAAAAAGGCACCGGACGTGCGCGCGCCGGTATGGCATCCAGCCCGTTGTGGCGTGGCGGTGGCAAGATTTTCCCGAACACCGGCGAAGAAAATTACACCCAAAAGATCAATCGCAAGATGTATCGCGCCGGGCTGGCAGCTATTTTATCCAGGCTAGTCAGCGAAAACCGTTTGGTGGTAGTGGACAGCTTGACTGTCGACGCGCCAAAAACCAAGCTGCTGGCGCAAAAGATCAAGGGGATGGGGTTGAATTCCGGGCGCGTGTTGATTATTACGGATAGCGTTGACGAAAACCTGTACCTGTCTGCGCGCAATTTGCCAAACGTGCTGGTGCTGGAAGCCAATCAGGCCGACCCGGTCAGCTTGGTGCGTTTCCAGAACGTGGTCGTCACGCGTAATGCCGTGGCTAAAATTGAGGAGATGTTTGCATGAGTACCCAACAATTCAGCCAGGAGCGTTTGATGAAGGTGTTGCTTGCTCCGCAAATCTCCGAAAAGGCGACTTACGTCGCCGAGAAAAATGAGCAGGTGATTTTTCGCGTTGTAACGGATGCGACCAAGCCGGAAATCAAGGCTGCCGTCGAAATGATGTTCAAGGTGAGCGTGGATAGCGTGCAAGTGACTAACGTCAAGGGCAAGGTAAAACGCGCGGGTCGTTTTTCCGGTCGCCGTAACAACTGGAAAAAGGCTTATGTCTGCTTGGCTTCCGGTCAGGAAATCAATTTTGCTCCAAGTGAGCAAGGGTAATTATCATGGCATTGATTAAATTAAAACCGACAACTCCGGGGCAGCGTGCAGTAGTGCGCGTTGTCAATCCAGAACTGCATAAAGGCAAGCCGGTCGCCGCACTGCTGGAAAAGCAGACTAGGACTGCAGGCCGAAACAATAACGGGCATATCACGACCCGCCATATGGGCGGCGGCCATAAGCAGCATTATCGCCTGGTGGACTTCAAACGTGACAAAGATGGTATTCCTGCGACTGTTGAACGTTTGGAATATGATCCAAACCGTAGCGCAAACTTGGCTTTGTTGTGTTACGCCGATGGTGAGCGCCGTTATATTATCGCGCCTAAGGGCGTTGCAGCCGGAGCGACCTTGGTGAGCGGGTCGGAAGCACCAATCAAGCCGGGTAATGCCTTGCCTTTGCGCAATGTCCCGGTCGGCTCGACTATTCATTGCATCGAAATGTTGCCAGGCAAGGGTGCGCAATTGGCGCGTTCTGCAGGCACTTCCGTGCAACTGTTGGCGCGCGAAGGCAGCTACGCACAATTGCGGTTGCGCTCTGGCGAAATCCGTAAAGTGCATATCGATTGCAAAGCGACCTTGGGCGAGGTGGGGAATTCTGAACATAGTCTGCGATCCATCGGCAAGGCCGGTGCGATGCGTTGGCGCGGTGTTCGCCCGACCGTGCGCGGTGTGGTAATGAATCCGGTCGATCACCCGCATGGCGGCGGCGAAGGTAAGACTGCAGCTGGCCGTCATCCGGTCAGTCCATGGGGTGTGCCAGCCAAGGGCTTCCGCACACGTCGCAACAAGCGCACTAGCGGCATGATCGTGCGTCGTCGCTTTCAGGTTTAAGGGGTAAGTAAACATGGCACGTTCTATTAAAAAAGGTCCATTTGTTGACGCTCACTTGCTCAAAAAAATTGAGACAGTGCGCGCAACCAACGATAAACGCCCGGTGAAAACCTGGTCACGCCGTTCAACGGTGCTGCCTGAATTCGTCGGCCTGACAATTGCGGTACACAACGGTAAGCAGCATATCCCGGTGTATGTATCCGAAAACATGGTGGGTCACAAATTGGGTGAGTTTTCCCTGACGCGCACCTTCAAGGGACATGCCGCTGATAAAAAAGCCGCAGTCAAGAAATAGGGAGGCATGATGACAACGACTATTGCAGTTGCAAGAAATATTCATCTTTCCGCACAGAAAGGCCGCTTGGTTGCAGATCAGATTCGCGGCTTGCCGGTTGCGCAAGCACTCAACATCTTGTCCTTCAGCCCGAAGAAAGGTGCTGGGATCATCAAGAAGGCACTGGAATCCGCAATTGCGAATGCCGAGCATAACGATGGCGCGGATATCGATGAGTTGAAGGTGAAAACCATTTATATCGATAAGGCGGCATCGCTAAAGCGTTTCATGGCGCGCGCTAAGGGCCGTGGCAACAAAATTGAAAAGCAGACCTGCCACATTACGGTCAGCGTCGGGAGCTAGGGGCAAATTATGGGACAAAAAATTCATCCAACCGGCTTCCGGTTGTGCGTTCGCAAAAACTGGGATTCCAAGTGGTTCGCAAACAGCAAGAATTTTGCTGACTTGCTGCTCAAGGATATCGAAGTTCGTGCTTTCCTGAAAAAGAAGCTGGCTTCTGCCGGCGTATCCAAAGTCATCATCGAGCGCCCGGCCAAGAACGCCAAAGTAACTATTTACACTGCGCGTCCCGGCATGGTGATAGGTAAAAAAGGCGAGGATATCGAAGCGTTGCGTGCCGAATTGCGCAAGCGCATGGGTTTACAATCTGTTGATGTTGCTATTGAAGAAGTACGCAAGCCGGAAATCGATGCGCAATTGATCGCCGACAGCATCACCGCTCAACTTGAAAAGCGCATCATGTTCCGCCGCGCCATGAAGCGTGCGATGCAAAATGCGATGCGCCTGGGTGCGCAAGGTATCAAGATTATGAGTGCGGGTCGTTTGAACGGTATTGAAATCGCTCGCACCGAGTGGTATCGAGAAGGACGTGTGCCATTGCATACCCTGCGTGCCGATATTGACTACGGTACTTCCGAAGCGAAGACTACCTATGGCATCATCGGCGTGAAGGTTTGGGTGTTCAAAGGCGAAATTGGTCAGGAAGTTGCTGCACCAGTCGCCGCTGAACCGGAAAAGAAAGTAAGAAAGTCGGGAGCTAAGCATGCTACAGCCAGCTAGAAGAAAATACCGCAAGGAACAGAAGGGCCGTAATACCGGTATTGCCACCCGTGGCAACAAGGTCAGTTTCGGTGAGTTTGGCCTGAAGGCGGTTGCACGCGGCCGCTTGACGGCACGTCAAATTGAGGCTGCACGCCGTGCGATGACCCGCCACATCAAACGGGGTGGTCGTATCTGGATTCGTATTTTTCCGGACAAGCCAATTTCCAAAAAACCGGCCGAAGTGCGCATGGGTAATGGTAAGGGCAATCCAGAGTTTTACGTTGCCGAGATTCAGCCAGGCAAGATGTTGTACGAAATGGACGGCGTGAATGAAACCTTGGCGCGCGAAGCATTCCGTTTGGCATCTGCAAAGTTGCCGATTGCGACGACATTCGTAATTAGACAGGTAGGGGCATAACATGAAGGCGAGTGAATTGAGAGCCAAATCTGCGGTTGATTTGCAACAAGAGACGCTGGCGCTGACCAAGGCACAATTTGGCCTGCGCATGCAAGTTGCGACGCAGCAAATGACCAATACCAGCGAGTTGCGCAAAGTGCGCCGTGATATCGCCCGCGTAAAGACAGTATTGAAAGAGAAGGGTGCCCAGTGATGAGCGATTCCAAAGTAATAAGTGATTCCAAGCTGAAACGTACCCTGACCGGTACTGTGGTGAGCGACAAGATGGACAAGACTGTAACGGTTTTGGTGGAACGCAAGGTGAAACACCCTCTGCTGGGTAAAATTGTTCGCGTCTCCAAAAAATATCACGCGCACGATGAGGCCAATGAGTTTCATACCGGCGATGCGGTCATGATTGAAGAATGCCGCCCGCTTGCCAAAACCAAGAGCTGGCGAGTTGCAAAGTTGCTTGTAAGGGCTGCCGCGAACTAATTTTAGTTTTTGCTTGCGTCTTTCCAAAATTCGAATATAATGAGCGGCTTCGTTTCATCGCCGTTAGCGGCGACCTAACCCAAACGGGTTCCAAAACTGGCCGCCGTGAGCGGAAAAAGTTGGAGATTAAATAATGATACAAATGCAGTCCGTTTTAGATGTAGCTGACAACACTGGTGCGCGCTCTGTAATGTGCATCAAGGTGTTGGGCGGTTCCAAACGCCGTTACGCTTCTGTTGGTGATGTCATCAAGGTTAGCATCAAAGATGCAGCTCCTCGCGGTCGCGTAAAAAAAGGTGAGGTGTATAACGCCGTAGTAGTGCGCACCGCCAAGGGTGTGCGTCGCCCGGATGGTTCGCTGATTAAATTTGATGGTAATGCTGCGGTTTTGCTTAATGCCAAACTGGAACCTATCGGCACGCGCATCTTTGGGCCGGTGACACGCGAGTTGCGTACCGAAAAGTTCATGAAGATCGTTTCGCTTGCGCCTGAAGTGCTGTAAGCGAAAACAGATCGAGTCGAGGAAAATCATGCGCAAGATCAAGAAAAACGATGATGTTATCGTAATCGCAGGTAAAGACAAGGGTAACCGTGGCAATGTGCTGCAGGTGCTTGGTGATCACCTGTTGGTTGGCGGCATCAATAGAGTCAAGAAGCACCAGAAGCCTAATCCGACAAAGGGGATGACTGGCGGGATCGTGGAAAAGGAGGCGCCGATTCATGTTTCGAATGTGGCGATCTACAACACGGCCGCCAAGAAGGGTGATCGAGTCGGTATTAAAACTCTGGAAGATGGACGCAAGGTTCGTGTGTTCAAGTCCAGTGGCGAAATGATTGACGCTTAAGGGGTATAGAGCATGGCTCGTTTGTATGAGTTTTACAAAGACAAGGTTGCAAATGACCTGATGAAGCAGTTTGGCTACAAATCCATCATGGAAGTGCCGCGCATCGAGAAAATTACCCTGAATATGGGGGTCGGTGAGGCGGTAGCGGACAAGAAGGTGATGGAGTTTGCGGTTGGTGATATGCAAAAGATTGCTGGCCAAAAACCGATAGTCACGTTGTCCAAGAAGTCCATTGCCGGCTTCAAGATTCGTGAAGGTTATCCAGTTGGTTGTAAGGTGACGCTGCGCAAGCTGCGCATGTATGAATTCCTGGATCGCTTGATTTCAGTTGCGATTCCGCGTGTTCGCGATTTCCGTGGTATTTCCGGAAAATCTTTTGATGGTCGCGGCAACTACAACATGGGCATTAAAGAGCAGATTATTTTTCCGGAAATTGAGTATGAAAAGATTGATGCGTTGCGTGGCATGAATATTACCATTACTACCTCCGCGAAGACTGATGAAGAGGCCAAGGCTCTGCTGTTGGCATTCAAACTCCCATTAAAGAAATGAGGGAATACTAATGGCTAAGATGGCAGTAATTAACCGCGAGCAAAAACGTCGTGACACCGTAAAGAAGTTTGCGGCCAAACGTGCGGAATTGCAGGCGGCGATCTCCAACATGAAGCTCAGCGATGAAGAACGTGCTGCTGCGCGTCTGAAGCTGCAAGCCTTGCCGCGCGATTCCAGCCCGGTTCGCTTGCGCAACCGCTGTGCATTGACGGGCCGCCCGCGCGGTACTTTCAGGAAGTTTGGTTTGGGGCGTATCAAAGTGCGTGAATTCGCGATGCGCGGTGAAATTCCCGGTATCGTTAAGGCCAGCTGGTAGGAGAAATATATGAGTATGAGTGATCCGATCTCCGACATGTTGACGCGTATTCGTAATGCGCAGATGGCGGAAAAAACCAAAGTGGCAATGCCTTCTTCAAAGTTGAAGGTGGCGATTGCGGAAGTCTTGAAAGACGAAGGTTATGTGGATGGCTTTAATGTCGTCAAGGGTGATGGTGGCAAAGCCACGCTGGAAATCGGTCTGAAGTATTACAGCGGACGTCCCGTAATCGAAAAAATCCAGCGTATCAGCCGTCCGGGACTGCGTATATACAAGGGTTCCGAAGATATTCCCAAGGTGATGAATGGTCTGGGTATCGCCATTGTGTCTACATCCAAAGGTTTGATGACCGACCGCAAAGCGCGCGCCAATGGTATTGGCGGTGAAGTGCTGTGCGTAGTCGCGTAGTGAGGTAATAATGTCTAGAGTTGCCAAGAATCCTGTCGTTGTGCCTGCTGGTGTTGAAGTCGTGCAGATCGCAGGTGAAATTTCGATAAAGGGGCCGATGGGCACCCTTAAGCAAGCCTTGTCGGGTGATGTGAGCGTGGAGCGCGAGGGCGACAGCCTGTTGTGTAAAGCGCTGAATGATTCCATTCAGGCCAATGCGATGTCTGGCACGATCCGCGCATTGCTGGCTAACATGGTTCAAGGTGTAAGCAAAGGTTTTGAACGTAAGTTGAGCCTGGTTGGCGTGGGTTATCGTGCGCAGGCTGCAGGTGATACGCTGAACCTGACCTTGGGCTTTTCTCATCCGGTTGCCTACAAGATGCCTGCCGGTATCAAGGTCGAGACGCCGACGCAAACAGAAATCCTGTTAAAGGGCGCCGACAAGCAGCGTGTCGGACAAGTTGCTGCTGAAATTCGCGCCTTCCGTGAACCCGAGCCATACAAGGGCAAAGGGGTGCGCTACAGCGATGAAGTGGTGATCCTGAAAGAAACCAAAAAGAAGTAATTTTAGGCAGAAATAATTGAGGCCAATATGTTGATCAAAAAAGAAGCGCGTCAGCGCAGAGCACGCAAAACCCGTGCCCGCATTGCTGAGAAAAAGACAGTACGTCTTGCTATTCACCGTACCAATTTGCACATCTATGCCCAGGTGATTTCTGCTTGTGGCAGCAAAGTGCTGGCGAGTGCGTCCAGCAACGAAGCGGAAGTTCGCAAGGATTTGGCGAACGGCGGGAACAAGGCCGCTGCGGCTGTGGTGGGCAAGCGCATCGCCGAGAAGGCGAAGAGCGCGGGCATTACCCAGGTGGCGTTTGACCGTTCTGGTAACCGGTATCATGGCCGTGTCAAGGCGTTGGCTGAAGCCGCGCGCGAACATGGTCTGCAGTTCTAATTGGAGTTGAGCGATGGCTAAGCCGCAAGGAAAAATGCATCAGCAAGAAGAGCGCGATGACGGACTGATCGAAAAAATGATCTCCGTGAACCGTGTCACCAAGGTAGTCAAGGGTGGTCGCATCATGGGGTTCGCAGCACTGACCGTGGTCGGTGATGGTGATGGCCGCGTAGCGATGGGCAAAGGTAAATCCAAGGAAGTTCCGGTTGCCGTGCAAAAGGCGATGGATGAAGCGCGCCGCAATCTGGTCAAGATAAGCCTGAGAAATGGCACGTTGCACCATACCGTGATCGGTAAACATGGTGCAGCCAAGGTGTTGATGCAGCCGGCATCCGAAGGTACCGGCATTATCGCCGGTGGTGCGATGCGCGCAGTGTTCGAGGCGGTCGGTGTGCGCGATGTGTTGGCCAAGTGTATTGGCTCCAGCAATCCGTACAACGTGGTGCGCGCCACACTGAACGGCTTGAAAGCATTGAATTCCCCATCGGAAATTGCTGCCAAGCGCGGTAAGAATGTTGACGAGATCCTGGGGTAAACCATGACACAAGCAAAAAACAAGACTTTAAAAGTGACGCAGATCAAAAGCCTGATCGGCACCAAGCAATCACATCGCGACACGATTCGCGGTTTGGGGCTGCGTCGTATCAATCATACCGTGCAACTGGAAGACACTCCTTGTGTACGCGGCATGATCAACAAAGTTTTTTATATGGTTAAGTGCGAGGCATAACAAATGCAACTCAATAATATTCAGCCTGCACAAGGTGCCAAGCATTCCAAGCGTCGCGTTGGTCGCGGCATCGGTTCTGGTTTGGGCAAGACCTGCGGCCGCGGCCACAAGGGGCAGAAATCCCGCGCTGGCGGTTTCCATAAGGTAGGTTTCGAGGGCGGTCAAATGCCGCTGCAACGCCGTTTGCCGAAGCGCGGTTTTGTATCGCTGACGCGCGATGACACGGCACAAGTTCGATTATCCGATCTGCAAAAACTGCCGGTGGATAGCATTGATCTGCTGGCACTCAAGCAGGCTGGAGTTATTCATGCTGGCGCATTGTCTGCGAAAGTTATCCTGTGCGGTGAAATTTCCCGTGCAGTGAAGCTGCAGGGACTGCTGGTAACCAAAGGTGCACGCACAGCGATTGAAGCTGCTGGCGGCAGCATCGCCGAGTAAGGCTGGTACGTGAGCGCAGTGGCTAAGGGTGCAGGCAAGAGCAAGTATGGTGATTTAGGCCAGCGACTCTGGTTTTTGCTGGGCGCATTGGTGGTATTTCGCATTGGAGCGCATATCCCCGTGCCGGGCATTGACCCGACGGTGTTGGCTGATTTGTTCAAGTCGCAGAAAGACGGTATCCTGGGCATGTTCAACATGTTCTCGGGTGGCGCGCTGGAACGTTTCACGATTTTCGCTCTGGGGATTATGCCGTACATCTCCGCGTCGATCATCATGCAGTTGGCTGCGATAGCGGTTCCGCATATCGAGCAGTTGAAGAAAGAAGGCGAAGCAGGGCGCCGCAAGATAACGCAGTACACCCGCTACGGCACATTGGCTTTGGCGTTGTTCCAGGCATTTGGCATCTCGGTGGCGTTGCAGTCGCAGCCGGGATTGGTGCCGAATCCGGGCACAATGTTCCAGTTAACATCGGTAGTTACCCTGGTGACCGGCACGATGTTCCTGATGTGGCTGGGCGAGCAGATTACCGAACGCGGTCTGGGAAATGGCATTTCGCTGATTATTTTTGCCGGTATCGCGGCGGGTTTGCCCAGCGCAATTGGCAGCACGCTTGAATTGGCGCGCACCGGTGCATTCTCCATTCCGCTGGTGTTGTTGCTGTTCTTCGGGGCGATAGCGGTCACTGCTTTGGTGGTATATGTCGAACGTGGCCAGCGCAAGATCCTGGTGAACTACGCCAAACGGCAAGTGGGTAACAAGGTTTATGGTGGGCAAAGTTCCCATCTGCCGCTGAAGCTAAATATGGCCGGCGTGATCCCGCCTATTTTTGCCTCCAGCATTATCCTGTTTCCGGCGACGATTGCGGGCTGGTTTGGTAGCGGAGAGGGCATGGGTTGGCTGAAAGATATCAGCGGGATGTTGTCTCCCGGGCAGCCAATTTATGTGCTGACGTATGCGGTAGCGATTATATTTTTCTGTTTCTTCTACACGGCGCTGGTGTTCAGCCCGAAAGAAACGGCAGACAATTTGAAAAAGAGCGGCGCGTTTTTGCCCGGTATTCGCCCCGGCGAGCAAACTGCCCGTTACGTTGAAAAGATCATGCTGCGCCTGACTATGATTGGCGCGGTGTATATCACTCTGGTTTGTTTGCTGCCGGAATTCTTGGTGGTGAAGTGGAATGTGCCGTTTTACTTTGGTGGCACATCGCTGTTGATTCTGGTGGTGGTAACGATGGACTTCATGGCGCAAGTACAGTCTTATCTGATGACTCATCAGTATGAAAACCTGCTGAAGAAAGCCAATTTCAAGGGTGGGTCTGCGCGCTAATGGCTAAAGAAGATGTGATTCAGATGCAAGGCGAGATAGAGGAGTCGCTGCCGAACGCGACTTTCCGTATCAAGCTGGAAAATGGTCATGTGGTGTTGGGTCATATCTCGGGGAAAATGCGTATGCATTACATACGCATCCTGCCAGGAGACAAGGTGACCGTGGAATTGACACCCTATGATTTGAGTAAGGCGCGCATTGTGTTCCGCGCTAAATAGTTAAGCGAGTAAGGAGAAAAAAATGAGAGTGCAAGCATCAGTAAAAAAGATATGCCGTAACTGCAAGATCGTTATTCGTAAGCGTGTGGTGCGCGTTATTTGCGCAGAACCGCGGCACAAGCAACGTCAGGGCTAATAGAATCAAATCGGCTGTTAGTGATATAATTTTCGTCTTTTCAAAGATAGGGTAGCTGCATGGCACGTATTGCAGGGGTCAATATCCCCAACCATCAACACGCTGTGATTGCCTTGACTGCAATCTACGGTATCGGGCGCGCCCGTTCGCAAGATGTTTGCGTAGCGGCTGGCGTGAATTCCAGCACCAAGATGAAAGATTTGACTGACGCAGAGGTTGAAAAGCTGCGCGAGCAAGTCGCCAAATTTACGGTGGAAGGTGATCTGCGTCGTGAAACGACAATGAACATCAAGCGTCTGATGGACTTGGGTTGCTATCGCGGCCTGCGCCATCGCCGTGGTTTGCCATGCCGTGGCCAGCGCACTCGCACCAATGCACGTACCCGTAAGGGCCCGCGCAAGGCGATTGCCGGCGCCAAGAAGTAAGTTTGCTATAACGCATTAGAGGATTAGATTATGGCCAAGCCAAGCACGAAGGTGCGCAAGAAAGTCAAAAAGAACGTAGCTGAAGGTATTGCGCACGTTCACGCTTCCTTTAACAACACTATCGTCACCATTACCGACCGCCAAGGCAATACCTTGGCATGGTCAACCAGTGGTGCGCAGGGTTTTAAGGGCTCGCGTAAGAGCACGCCGTTCGCAGCGCAGGTGGCGGCCGAAACAGTGAGCAAGGCTGCAGTTGAATGCGGCGTTAAAAATCTTGAAGTGCGTATCAAGGGACCCGGCCCAGGCCGCGAGTCCGCGGTGCGCGCATTGAATGCGGCTGGTTTTAAGATTACCAGCATCTCCGACATTACACCGGTGCCGCATAACGGCTGCCGTCCGCCTAAAAAGCGCCGTATCTAATTTTTTGGGAGTCGATCTTGGCTAGAAATCTTGATGCAAAATGCCGTCAGTGCCGCCGCGAAGGCGAAAAGCTGTTCCTGAAGGGCGAAAAATGTTTTACCGATAAATGTGGTGTTGAGCGCAGGGCTTATCCGCCCGGTCAGCACGGGCAGAAAAAGAACACCCGTCTGTCAGAGTACGGCGGCCAGTTGCGTGAAAAGCAGAAAGTTCGCCGCATTTACGGCGTGCTGGAAAAGCAATTCCGCCTGACCTACAAGCAAGCGGAAAGCCAACGCGGCATCACCGGCGAAAGCCTGTTGCAGATTCTGGAATCGCGTTTGGATAATGTTTCCTACCGTATGGGTTTCGGCGCGTCGCGTGCCGAGGCGCGTCAGGTGGTTCGCCATAATGGCGTTCTGGTAAATGGCAAGCGCGTCAATATTCCTTCCTACCAGGTACGCCCCGGCGACGTGGTCGAAGTGGCCGAAAAATCCAGGACGCATCTGCGCATCAAAGCTGCACTGGCTGCGGCCGAACAGCGCGGTTTTCCGGAATGGATTGAAATGGACACCAAAGCGCTTAAGGGAACATATAAAGCCAAGCCACAACGTGCCGAACTGCCTGCAACCATCAACGAGCATCTCGTGGTTGAGTTGTATTCCAAGTAATCCACGTGGAGTAGCGTATGCCTAAGAATGAATT
>JAUYGW010000172.1 GCA_030690245.1 Gallionella sp.
ATCTATCTCACCGACCCGGAAGGCAATGTGGTCGAACTCAAGGGCCCGCCCTCCAAGCAATGATGCGTCGCCTGGCTGAAACGGCCACGGTTTCGAGATCGAGGGAAAACTGCGAAAGTTCTACAAACGCGCCCATGAATCGCACTACGTGGACGACTACATCATGTCCAGAATCTTCGATTGAGCAGCGAAACTGGCGCCGGGACGCTCAGAATGGAGGAACGATATTCACTGCACAGTAAATATTGCCATTTCATTGAATATTCGTCAGTATTGGCATATTCACTGCGCAGCAAAGAACCCGCAAACCATGATGCTTGAGTCGAATACGACCAAACGACAGCTAATTGAGCAGTTTCTCGATACGCTTCGGGCGCTGCCAGCGGTGCAGGCCGAACTGGACTACCGGGAGCATGACGCCCAAATCGACCTGCTCATCGCAGGCAAGTCTTGCACCGTCCTGATTGAGGTAAAAAAGGCCGTTTATCCAAGAGATGTGCGTGAAGTTCTCTGGCGGTTCAGGGAAATCAGCCACAACAGGCCCAAAGCCCAAAGTGGCATTGAGACGGTATCCGTCTTGGTCGCCGAGTCCATCTCTCCGGGGGCCAAGGAACTGCTCAGGGATGAGCATGTCGGGTACTACGACAGCGGCGGCAGCCTGTTCTTGCCCGCACCTGGCGTGTATCTTTACATCGACAAACCACCACCCAAAACGCTCTCGAAATCGGTACGGTCTTTGTTTTCCGGGCGGCGCGCGCAGGTGCTGCACACCCTGCTGATGCGCCATCAAGAATGGTTCGGTGGCAAAGAACTCGCCGAACAGGCATTGGTGTCGCCAGCAACCGCCTCGCAGGTAATGACGGAGCTTGAGCGTTTCGATTGGTTGGTCTCGCGCGGACAAGGCCCCAGCAAAGAGCGCCACCTCAAAGAGCCTGCTGCGCTACTGGATGCCTGGGTGAAGCAGATCGCTTCCATCCGCCCCCCGTGCTACGTCGCTATTACGTCCCCGCCATGAAAGCCGAGACCCTGCTGGAGCAGGTTGGACAGGTCTTCGCCACCCATGAGGTCGGGTACGCGTTCAGTTTTGAAGCCGCTGCACAGCGCTACGCGCCGTTCTTGTCCAGTGTTTCCCAGGTGCGCGCCCGCTTGCTGGTCAGCGCTGCCGCCGACGCGGCAATCGATGCACTCGGCGCACGCGTGGTCAACGAAGGCGCGAACCTCGCAATCATTGAAGCGAAGTCGCCCGGCGAGTTGTTGTTCCGGGAGCAAGTGGAAGGTATCTGGCTGGCCAGTCCTATTCAGGTCTACCTCGATCTGCTGCGCGGTGAAGGCCGTGCCAAGGAAATGGCGGAACACCTGCGCAAAGAAAGAATCGGTTTCTGATGGCCAAGCCCGCAACCCTCGATGGTTACAGCGACCAGTACACGGTTGATTGTGAGCGCGTCCTGGTGACGCTGCTGCGTGGATTAGGCCCGTGGAAGGACTCGGTCTACCTCATAGGCGGCCTTGCGCCAAGGTATCTGGTAGCGGCTCGGCCACCCGTCGTGCCCGCGCATGCCGGCACCATGGATGTGGACATTGTGATCGACCTGCAAATATTGGCCGATACCGAGGCGTACCGAACGCTGGCAGACAACTTCAAGAAAATGGGCTTCGAGCGTGCCGAAAACGAGAGCGGCAAGAAGCTCTCGTGGCGCTGGCAGACCCGTACCGAACACGGTGCGTTGATGGTGCTCGAACTGCTCGCTGACGCACCAGACATCGCTGGCGGCAAGGTGCAACCGTTGCCGACCGAAGGCACGATCTCGGCGCTCAATATTCCACATTCGTCCATCGTCTTCGATCTGCACCAGGTCACCGAGATTCAGGCCGAACTGCTGGGCGACAACGGCATCGCGACCGAGAAGATCAAGCACGCCAATCTGGTCAGCTTCACCTGCTTGAAGTCGTTCGCGTTCGACCAGCGCTACGAACGCAAGGATGCGCACGATCTCGTCTATTGCATCGAACATGCGCCTGCGGGGCTGGATGCTGTCGCCGAAGCATTCCGCAAGGAACGCGACGGCAAGCACGGTGCCGTGATCCAGGCCGCGCTGGAGATTTTGCGCAAGCGCTTCGCGCAGGGCGACAAGACGGAGGGTTATCGCAAGGACGGCCCCGTGCCGGTGGCCAAGTTCGAACTTGGCGAGGGCGATGAGCCCGAGCAACGCGAGCAGAGAGCGTTGCGTCAGCGCCAGTCGAGCGACGTGATTGACCAATTGCTGGCCCGGATCGGATAGGGGCCGCGTGGCGATCAACGCTATTTTTGAAGTCAGCGCCGTAAAGCTGCCATTTCAGACCTGTGCACTGGAAAGCACAAGCTTTCCAATTTGACGTCCACCGGTTTTAATCCCGTCGAATTCGACGAGATTAGGCGGCAGGCGGGCCTGAACAGCTTCACCCTGACACCTAAACGCTGGATCGAAGCCACAGCAGCCATCGCATCACCTCCAAAGCTGGGCGCTACGGCGGCACCTATGCCCACAAGGACATCGCCTTCGAGTTCGCTTCCTGTGAATTCAAGCTCTACCTCATCAAAGAGTTCCAGCGCCTGAAAGAGACGGAGCGCGAACAACTGGGCTGGGACATTCGCCGCAACCTGACCAAAATCAACTACCGCATCCATATCGATGCCATCAAGACCCGGCTGATTCCGCCGCAACGGGTGTGCCTGGCCAACCTGGAAACGCTGAACGCGCATTTCATCCATCAAGGGCTGGCGCAGACCGAACGGCTCACCCTGCTCAACCAGACCGCCATCGGGCAAATGAAGCTGCTGTTGGCCGATGCGGGCGTGCAGCGGCTGGAAGGCAAGCAACTATGAACGAACAGGTTTCATTCACCCTGCGTCGCTGCAACTCGGATGTGCTGACCTGCATTGCCAACCTGTCGAACGACGAGGTTTTCACCCCGCCCGAGCTGGCCAGCCGCATGCTAGACGCGGTGGCCGAGGCCTGGGTCGCCGACCAAGGCGGCGCCAACCTGTGGGCGGACAAAACCGTGCGGTTTCTCGACCCGTGATGCCGGTCGAAACGCTGGTTCACCACAACCAGGCGCTGTATTACAAGGTCTTGCAAGATTCACATGCTGGCGCGGTGGATTGCCGTCCGTTCATCGACTTTGTGCTGGATGCCCTGGCAAATTCTCTGTACAAGTACATTGATGTGGCCACGCAGACAGTGGTTGATGTCCCTGCAAATGTCGGTGTAAATGTCGGTGTAAATCTGAGGGGCTGTCGGTGAGCCTGCGGGCCAGGAACCGGAAACATCAGACAGACTGCTAAGCACCTCGCCACTGAACCGAAGCGTTCAGCGTCTGTTTGCCTTGCAATTTACTGCGCGCAATGGGCACCCAGGAGCTGGCGATGACAGGCCGGTGTGGAGCTGCCCAATGCGATTGAAGTCCCAACTGCAGGTTTAGAGCGTGGAATTCGAGGTTCCCGTCGGCTCTTGACGACCAAGTCCGGTCGTAGACATGTACTGCTCCATTGCAGTCATAGACTTGACGAAAGAATCAACAGCAGTCATTCGGTGTGCCACAACGATTCTTGAATCTGTCCGGCTCTGACAATCTCCAGTCGCTTGCTGCTCCGACGGGTAACATGAGCCACCAGGAAAGTGGTCGCAACGAGATGTTGATGACGACGTCGTTCAGCGCCCACCTTGGCACCCTTCGGAGCTATTCCATGCCTAAACGAGCTACGCCATGAGCGGATCAGAAAATCTACGAGCCGACAGTAATATCGGGACGAGCACATTGGCTAGTGGGCCGTCAGGGACCCATTTCGAGGGCCAGGTTGGTGCGTTCTATTTGCTTGCCATGCTCAGTGGAGCTCCCCCGCGGGGCCTTCCAGGCGCTACGATTGATCGGGTCGCCCTGCAGCAGGCTAATGCTGGCCGCGCCCTCGACGACGTGATTGTTCACGCCCATGACAACGTTTCCGGCAAGGCGGCCGTTCTGGAGATCCAAGTCAAGCGGTCCATAACGTTTGCCGCTGCCGATCCAGTCTTTCGCAAGGTCGTGAGTCAGATCGTCAGGGCGTCGCACCGGCTCGATTTTCTGACGCAGCGCTACGAACTGGCGATTGCGACAACGAAGGGATCGCGCAAGATCGATGGGGCCTATCAGGATGTTCTCACCCTCGCGCGGCAGGTTGGAGATGCTGCCACGTTCGCCGCTCAAATTGGCCTGGCAGGAGCAGCGAACGACGACATGCGCGCTTTCGTCAAAACGTTCAAAAGTCACCTGCTAGATGAGGGTTCGCCGGATGCCGACGAAACGGTCTGGCTGTTGCTGCGCCGGCTGCAGATTCTGACCTTCGACTTCACCGCGACAGGCTCTGCTTCGCATGACCTGGCACTGGAACGTGCTGTGCGAGTGCTGCATGCCGATGATAGATCGCGAGCAGGCGCCCTCTGGGCATGCTTGATTGAGCTGGCAATCGACGTGGCGAAAAGCGGCGGCGACAGAACCCGCGAAACGGCGCTGCAAGCTCTCGCCCTATTTGATTATCGATTCGTAGGCGAACGCCGGCACACGGTGGCCCGAGCCGCGCTTGCGGAAGCCTCCCGCCTGGCACTAACCGACATTCGCAACCGTGTAGGCAAAGTCGTACTTACGCGGCAAGAGCGCGTCACAGCCACGCGCGCAGCACTTGATGGCGGACGCTATGTCGAAATCCGTGGTGAAGCCGGCGTGGGCAAGTCGGGTGTCTTGCGGCAAATGGCCGATGCGATGCAATCGGAAGGACAGGTGATCGTCCTTAGCCCCGGGCGCTGTGTTGCCCGCGGTTGGGCCGCCATGCGTGCGCAGCTCGGTTTTGACGGGACGGTGCGCGAACTGCTGGTGGAACTGGCCAACGACGGTGGCGCAACCATCTTTGTTGACAACCTCGACTCTTTCAGCGTCGAAGAAAGGCTCACCGTCATTGATGTTATCGGGGAGGCGTCCTTGGTTCCCGGCGTCGCGGTCGTTGCTACGGCACGGCCCGGGTTTGGGATTGATGAGCCCAACTGGCTGCCTAGCGATGTACTGGCGCGCCTGGTCCAAACCGAACCGATAACAATTGATGAACTGAGCAAGGCGGAGGTTGAACAGCTGACGACGACAGATCCATCGCTGGCGCCGCTGCTCACGGACGGCCATCCCGCGCGCCAAGTCGCCCGAAACCTGTTTCGCCTCGCACGGCTTGCGGCTCTGCCGGCATCTGCTCCCGTGCTGCGGACTGAAGTCGATATGGCCGAACAGTGGTGGGCCACGGCCGATGGTGCGCGCGATGGCGGTTGGCGTGATCGGTCGCGACTGCTGCGGGACATCGGCGAGCAGACCTTGTCGTGCGTCGACTTTCTCGACGTCAAAGCCCAAGCTGCGGCGCCGATTGACGCGCTGGTTGCCAGCGGTACGCTGCGAAATCTTGGTATCGACCGCGTTGCGTTCCGCCACGATGTCCTTCGGGAGTGGGCGATTGCCAATGCGCTCCATGGCGATCCAGGTCTCGTCGACAGGCTGAGCCTAGATCGTCCGGCGACAGCGATGTTGGCGCGCGGCGTCGAGCTGGCAGCACGCATGGCGATCAAGCGATCGAGCGATGGGGCTGCATGGAACGTGCTCCTTGAGAGCCTGAGCCGATCAGGCGTTCATCGGTCCTGGCGTCGCGCTACGCTGCTTGCGCTGGCGCGATCGGAAGCTGCAGGGGCACTTCTACAACGCGCCGCGCCCGAACTCCTTGGCAATGGAGCTGCCCTGCTGCGTGAACTGCTCCGAACAGTCATGGCTGTGGAAGTGATCCCGGCATCAAAGGCATTCGCTGCAGCAGGCGTTGATCTGGCGCTCATACCGGCTTCCATTAACGTCCCGCGCAGTCCAGCGTGGATTGCACTGATCATCTGGCTCCTGAGCATCGGGGATAGTGTTCCCAACGAAGCCGTTCCAGAGATTGTCGAGCTTTACACCGGCTTCTCGATCGGCACGCTTGGCGTCACCGATATCACGCCGTTCACAACACGGCAAATCTACCGTTGGCTCAGGCTGATGGAGCCACGCGATGCTATGCCGTCGCCTAGCGAAGGCGCTGCGTTCTGGGCGCACCTTGATCGCGCCGACGTCCAGTCTCTAAAGTCGGACCTGCGCAACGGTTTCATTATGTTCGCGCGGACGACACCGGAGTTGGCGGCCGAGTATCTGACGGCCATAGCGGAGAGCGAGAACAACGAAGAGATCGTCCGCAGCATCCTGAAGCTGCGCGGCTCGCTGGCGCAAGCGGCCCCAGCGGATCTGGCTGACCTAGCCGCGCGGGCATTGATCGCAAGGCCACCCCGACGTGACCGACACTATGGTCACGAGCGGGAAGAAGCATTTACCTACATCGATCACGAATTTCTTCAGGCCTCGCCGGCCCAAGGTCCGTTCTTCGAACTGCTGACGAGTTCTCCCAAGGACGGCTTGTCACTGGTGCACCGCTTGGTCAGTCACGCGGTCACTCATGGAAGCCGCGGCAGCGACCCGAGGTCCGACGCGATAACCTTGGCTTTTCCGGGAGCCGCGCGCACTTTCCCATGGACGCGGACCTACTTCTGGTCGCGACAGAGCAACTACTACAGCGTCACGTCCGCGCTAATGGCGCTCGAAGCCTGGGCGCACCGCCGCATCGAGGCAGGGGAAGCTTTCGAGAATGTCCTGGCAGACGTGCTTGGACCGCCTGACTCATGTGCCGCCTATGTGCTGGTGGCAGTGGATCTGATCATCTCCCATTGGCCGAAATCGCTCGACGTGACGACGGCATTTTTGGGCTGCCCAGAACTCTTGTGTATCGATCACACGCGCCAGGTGCATGATCGCTTCGAAATTCCAGATTTCTTTGGCCTAGGCGCATTACATATTGAGCCGCTGGGCAATACGAGTGCAGCCGAGCTCAAGCGGCGGCCGTCTCGGCGGACAACGCTCGATGAATTGATCGGTAACTTCACTTTCTTGGCGTCCCCGGAAGAGCACGCCAGGCTCGTCGCGTTGCTGCAGGAGGCGGCGGCACGCCTCGGCACCCCCGACGCGGATGCGCACCTGGGTAACCCGGAATTCATGGTCCGACATGCGCTGAATTTTGCGGATGTCTCAAATTGGCAGGATATCCAGGTGACGCTCAGAGACGGCTCAACGGCGTCAGCTCGACAGTATGTGCCCCCTGCCGCAGAACAAAGTCACTTGCAGGCGTTGCGCGATGCCGCGACGGACAGATCGTCGGATTTCGCCATGCAGTCCGCTCTCAGTCTTGCCGTCGACGATCCGGCCCGCCTAGTACCAGAAAGTCGATCTGCTGCTATGGCGTGGGCGCGGCGTCCCCCCACCGGAAGCGACGAACACTCAACTGATGCTGACGGCCAGCAGCGCATGCAAAAGGAAGCGATTTTGACCGCTGCCATGGTCGTCATGCGCGACGGTGACGATGCCTTGCGCGCCGAGCACGGGGAATGGGCACGCGCCCAACTAGACGAAACAGTGAAAGCGCTCGACGACGACCCCGCGAGGCAGATTCGTGGGGGCCTGCGTTTCAATCCGACTGCAATCGCGTACACCGGATTGATTCATGCCTTGCGGCATCGGCACACGCAGGATGATGTGCACGTACTCCTTGAAGTAGCGGCGGCCGGCAATCATGCGGCTGCGCATGGCTTCAGCGCGGCGGTGGGTGCCCTTGAGGCAGTCGATGGCCGGCTTCCACGTGCGATTTTGCGATGCGCCTTCAACGCATGTGTTGTCGAGAACCGCGTTTGGGATCTACCCCAAGACGAGATTACCGCGCGTGCAGAGCGCCGACTTGGGCGGATCGAGTCCGCTGTCGCCGCGGAATTGGCCTGGCTGAATGCTGGCGGCCCGGAACCGCAATGGCCGATATTCCCAGAAGAGCGGGCCCGGGCGCGAAGGCGTCTTCGTTTGCCCGGGGGTCATGTTGCCGCGCTGGAACCCCTGGAGGCAACTGCACCTCCGCCAACCGAACATGTGAATCATCAGGCTGCGGCGCTCTGGCTGCGCCAGGTGCGTGGTCTGCCTGACGCTGCCGTGCGTTCATGGTTAGGCGATGTGGCCAAGGCCTATATGCCCTGGACGATTGCCGCAAATGGCGCGGGAATGAACGATGGTGATGAAGTCGATCGTCCGCCGTTCGAATGGAACGATACGTTCTTTGCGGCAGTTGCGCGTTGCGTCGGTGGGCTCGCATCGGCCGAGGTCACTGAGATGGCTGTGCGACATATCGTCACGCTTCCGGACCGCAATTTCTATGACGTGCTCGCCGGCTATGTGCGAAGTATTGACGCGGTGTATTTCGAGTATGGCGACATTTCGACGCAGGTTGCAGTCGACATCCGAACAGTCTTCGCCGACCACATGTTGACCACCCGCGGATGGTCGCGCCTGAGTCGAAGCAGAGACCTATCAATCGAGATGCACATTGGTCCGGCAATCGCTGTCTTGTTCTTCAATGACTACCACTTTGGCCAAGGCAGCAAGTGCTACCTCTTTGAGAAGGGTGTGGAGCGGGCCGGACCGTTTCTCCCGGTGTTGACCAAACTGATTCAGGCTGGGCCGTCGCCCTTTGTCGCCCTTGTGCTGCTCAATCTGTTGGAGGTCGCGCCGAGCGCCGAACACTTGGATGTGCTCATTGCGGCCGGAGCCGCATGGCTCGACGCCTTCCCTGACTTTCGTCAGCTATGGATCGACAACGGAGTCGGCCGGCGTTGGTGTCTTGCAGTTGACGCCATACGCGCTCGGAGCCCAGAAAGTCTTGGTCATAGTTCCCTTCGCAGGCCAAGCATTGACAATCTTATTGCGGCATTGGTAGCCATAGGCGTGCCGGAAGCGAGTCGGCTGGAGGAGGACCTCAGCGAGCTTTGAGTGACCGGTATGCGGTCGAGCCCGTGAGTTTTGGTCTTAGCCGGGTGCGGACATGCGAGCCTGGGGGCGATAGCCGATATGCTCCTTTGCGACCTAGCTCATTCTCGGGCACGCATTTGACGAATGATGTCCTGTGCCGCCACAAACTGCTCTCCATAAGCCTTGAGTGAGCCCTTCCGCGACGTCCACTTGTGATCGAGGTCAGTTAAGTCGTCCCACCAATGGCTCAGCGGCATGCCCGCAATGGCTCCAGGGTAGGTCTGCCCGTTCCAGATCGATTCAGCCAAAGCGGGCTCGATGTACCGCCCAAGCACCATATAAGGCTTTCTGCTTTGCGCCCAGTTCGTGAACAGACCGCACAGGCTGACAAGATCTCGGGCACCACTTCCGCCGACGTGGTCACCGACGTGCCATACGTCCGGTAGCATCCAGAACTTCAAGGGATCGCTCTCAATGACGAGGAATGCCTCACCGACGTTTGACTTACTTCGTACGGCATAAACCGTGTCGCAATTTGATTCATCGATGAGACTTAGGTACTGCTCCGGGAAGGATCGGTGCTCAACTTCAGGATAAAAAGGTCCGCTCCGTCCCGTTGTCAACCATTCCTTGTTGACTGCAAAGCGAGAGCAGAACCGGTCCAGCAATTCGAACGTTGCTGGAGCACGGCCTATCAGAACGGCTTCGAGGTCCGCAGGCGCGCAGAACCCCATCGCGAGGGCAAGATCTGAGACAACAAGCGGTTCCAAGCGATTTTTGTTCATTTTTTTCAACACGCTTGACATCCGCTCGGCAATCTGGCGGGTTGATGGCAAGGTCTCTGCTTCTGTATTAGTTGAGTACCGTAACCGGAAGGCTTGCTCGACCTCGGAAGGTTCAGCTGGTCGAGACGTGCATCCGCGGCGCAGAATTGGACGTTGATTTGAATAGTAGATCGCTTCAACGCCCCGTTCTACTTCCACTACACATACGGCTTTGCCATCCTGGTATGCCCACACCACGGTTGGATGTACGGGTGGCCGGACGTCTTTGGCGGCGTTAAACACCCGCTGGGAAACCTGGTCGCGGACTTCACAGTCGTGGCCATTTTCGATCCCCACAACGCTGCCATCATTCGAAATACCATACAGAAGCAATCCGGGGTTAGACGACGCAAATGCCGCAATGGATTTTCCGATGTCATGCCCTTGCGATGGCAAGCGCTCCTTGAATTCGACACGCTGCCCCTCGCCTTGAGCACATAGCGCTAAAAGGCGTTGGCTGGCGGCTGAATCCGCCCATGGTGGACAGTCCGTGAGTTCGTTCATTGCATACGATCATATTCGCAATCGATGTTCGATTCCGCGGCATGATGAAAGCCTGTTTCAGACTGCAAGGAGTCCTTCAGAGTTGACCATCCAACAGCCGCAGCAGTTAAGGTTTGTTTGGATGCTCGCACGTGCAGGCGCGCCGGGCTGCAACGGGGCAAGGCCACTGCACGCCATCTGCGCAGCGTGCAACGCTAACCTGAGCGCATTCAAAAGTATTTCCAGCATGATCCCGTTCGTTAAGCCGCTTGACTCAAGTTCGTCGAGACCGGATCAATAAATTCATGCTCTTGCTAGATAGTGATCGGCACGACCATTGCAGTCAACAAGCTATTGACCGAAGTCGGTGCAAGTGGCCGGCTCCAGTTAGGCCAAATTCACCTGGAGCGGTTTCTGGTTGGACCATGTCTCTTTTCGTCGGGCCAATGCAAGTCTGGTCGCACAGGGAAGCTAGCCGCCGTATAGCTCAATAGGTTCGGATCCACGGGAAAGATGCGCAGATACCTGCCAAGTTGAGCCGGCGTCATTACCTTGGTACGAAGCGATTTGATGGGTTCCTGTTCAAGTCTTCCATTAAAATTATTGCAGAGCTTGAAGTCCATCGTGAGAAAGCAAAACATGCCATGAACTTCAGCAGTCCGTATGTGCCATGCGTCTTGGTTGTTCTTGGGCCCCAGCAGCTTCACTAAGCCGCGAAAGAGCGAATCGCTTGAATTCGCGAGCCTCTCGTGCTGCTGTTCCTCGATACTTGGGAGATTCATCCATTTGGGGCTCATGACCATATCTGGCATGCCATCTAACGGCGCCATATCGATGTCGGAGAATAAGTTATGGTCAAACATTCCATACCCGTGGAATCGACCTACGGGTTGCTTGAAACGTTCCAGAGCAAGCTCGCCCGCAGTCTTCAACGATATTTGACCCATACGAGCGAGATGCGCTATCCCAGGTAAGTATTTGATATTGCGGTAGTCCCTTGAATCACTGTCTTTGTGTCGGACAGGAATTCTGGCGGCATAGCCGGTATCAATATCGTGAGGACCCCATTTAGATTTGCCAGTCGATACCCACGCCGTTTCGTGTGTGACAGCGTGGAAGAGAACAGTGTTATCGACGAGGATGGATATCGGACCGGCCCGAAATAGGCGAAGCCTAGCTGGCAATGCTGAAATGGAAACGATCAAGTTGGCCGCAGAAGGCCCATACACAAATCGCAATCGATCGACGGTGGTGCGCCATTTTTGTTGGATGTCCATAGATATCAATGATGCCTTAGATCGTTAACGAGCCATGGACATGTGCTTCTTAGACAACCACTCTGATGAGTGGCCGCTTTTTTAAGACTTGCCTGTCACGTTCCGTCGATCTATGACGGCTCCCGCCGCACAAGATCCGGCCAGACGGTCAAACCGACTATAGCCAGCGAGTGACCGCTTGAGATAATTTCAATTGAAAATAAAAGTCAGCTCCACTTGTCGGTCAAAGACCGTTATGGGCACTTAAGAGTCAGCCACCACCGTCGAGTCCTGGAGCATCATTGGGCACGACACAAGCAGGCCAGCGATGGCACAATCCCGGCCAAAGCGCACTATCTTGAAGTTGTCGCAACGCATGCGTTCTGCAAAGAGGAGACCTTGGTCATGACATCCATCTTGTTCATCATCGGGGGATCGCTGTTTGGCTTTCTCGGCCTCTTGCATGCGCTCTACACGTACACCGATATCGCGCGTCCGCGACGTCTGGTGCCAGACAATCCGGCGCTGATTGAAGCCATGTCCGCCTCCGGTGTGCGCCTCGCAGGGGGTGGCACGACCATGTGGCGAGCCTGGGTGGGGTTCAACTTTAGCCACAGTCTGGGCGCCGTGATGTTTGCTTTCGGGTGCATTGCCGTCGGCCTGTCACTGGACGCGCTGGCCTTGCCAAAGGCGGCGCTGCTGCTGCCGGTTGCGATTGGGGCGCTCTACCTCTGGCTTGCCGTCCGTTATTGGTTTTACATTCCCGCCCTCGGCATTGCCGCCGGTACCGCATGCCTCGCCTTCGGTTGGTGGGTGTATTGAAGGCAGAAAGGGACGCCATGCAAACCAAGACAAGCTTGCTCGCCAGCCTGCCCAACCTCGGCCCCAAGTCGCAGCAAGTGATGGCAAAGGCCGGCATCAGCTCGGTCGAGCAGTTGCGCAAAATCGGCTCGGTCGCGGCCTATGTCCGGGCGAAACGCACGGGCGCGAACGTCAGCCTCAATCTGCTGTGGGCGCTCGAAGGCACGCTCAGCGGGCTGCGCTGGCAGGAGGTGGCCCGCGACCATCGCACCAGCTTGCTGCTCGCGCTGGAAGACCAGGAGCGACGCGCCCCGCCGGTTTGACGCACGGCGCCGCCAAGGCGTGACCGGCATGCGTATTGGGAAGACGGAAATCTCCCGGCAGGGTAAAGGCAAGCGATGCCGGTCAAGAACCGCGGTCCTGGCCTGTGGGCGCCGAAGGCGCTGGGGAGCTTAAGGAAGCTCCGGGGTCGCCAGCGCCAACACTGCCGACTTGTCTTTTTGCCGCAGTAATTTGCGCTTGGCAATGCCCACAAAGTGTTCGATGTCATCCACGATGGAGAAGAAGCTCGGCGTCACCAGCAGGCTCAGGATGGTGGACGTGATCAGGCCGCCAATCACCGCCGCCGCCATGGGCGCGCGGAAACTATTGTCAGCACTGCCCAGGCCAATCACCAGCGGCAGCATGCCCGCCACCATGGCGATGGTGGTCATGATGATGGGGCGGGCGCGCTTGTGGCAGGCGTCTATCAAGGCTTCGAAACGGGTCATGCCAAAGTCACGGCGGGCCATGATGGCGTAGTCCACCAGCAGGATGGAGTTCTTGGTCGACACACCAATCAGCATCACCAGGCCGATGAAGGACGGCATGGACAGCATCTTGCCGCTGACCAGCAAGCCGAGGAAGGCGCCACCAAAGGACAGGATGACCGCCGGCAAGATCGAAATCGGGTGCAAGAAGTCCTTGAACAGCAGCACCAGCACGATGTAGATACACAGCACGCCGGTCATCATGGCCATGCCAAAGCCAGCCACCATCTCGGCCTGCACTTCGGCATCGCCAATCTCCAACTGCTGCACGCCCGCTGGCAGGTTGACGATGCTGGGAAACTTGGCCACCGCGGCGGTGACGTCGCCCAGGGGTACGCCCGATAGCTCCACCTCGAAGTTGACGTTGCGCACCCGGTTCAGACGGCTCACCATGGCCGGCCCGCTGGACATTTCAAACGACGCGACCTGGCTCAGCATGACCGGGCCCTTGACGCCGGGCACCATCAGGCGGCCCAGCAGGTCCAGGTCTTGGCGGGCGTCGGTGGCCAGCTTGACGACGATGGGCACTTGGCGCTGGCTCAGGTTGAGCTTGGGCAAGGCCGATTCGTAATCCCCCACTGTGGCAATGCGCAAGGTTTCGGCAATGGCCGCGCTGGTGACACCCAAGTCGGCGGCGCGGGCAAAGTCCGGGTGGATGGCCACTTCGGCGCGCGTCAGGCTGGCACTCGATGAAATGTTGCCCAAGCCCGGGATTTTGCGCAAATCCCGCTCCACGGCGGCTGCCGCTTGCGTGAGCGCGACCGGGTCTTCGCCCTTGAGCGCCAACTGGTACTTTTCACCCGAACCACCCAGGCCCACCTTGAAGCGGGCACCTGGCAATTCAGACAGCGCCGTGCGCATCTGGCTCTCGATCACCTGCTTGCGCGGGCGTTTGCCCCGTTCGTCCAACAGCACGGTGAGCGTGGCCTTGCGCACCTCGGTGCTGGCGCCGCCCATGAAGGGGTCCGTGCCCACGCTGCCGCCACCGGCCGTGGTGTAGACGCTCTTCACGTGGTCCACCTTGCCAATCAGCGTGCGCGCCTGCTCGGCGGCCGCACGGGTTTGTGCCAGCGTGGTGCCGGGGGACAGCTCCAGGTAGACCTGGGTCTGGGAGTTGTCGTCCGGCGGGATGAAGCCAGTGGGAATCAGCGGCACCAGCATCAGCGAACCAATGAAGAAGCCGATGGCTGAAAACATGGTGATCCAGCGATGGTGCAGCGTCCAGCGCGTGATTTTCAGGTACAGCGGCATCCACACCGGCTCTTCGTGCACATGGGTAGACGGTTTCATGATGTAGGCCGCCATCATGGGGGTCAGCAGCCGCGCCACCATCAGCGAGGCAAATATGGCGAACACGGCGGTCCAGCCAAACTGCTTGAAGAACTTGCCGACCACGCCGCTCATGAAGGCGGTGGGCAAGAACACGGCAATCAGCGCAAAGGTGGTGGCGATCACGGCCAGGCCGATCTCGTCGGCCGCTTCCATCGCGGCCTGGTAGGGCGTCTTGCCCATGCGCAGGTGGCGCTCGATGTTTTCCACTTCCACAATGGCGTCGTCCACCAGGATACCGATGACCAGCGAGAGCGCCAGCAGCGTCACGATGTTGGTCGTGAAGCCCATGTAGTTCATGCCAATGAAGGCCGGGATGGCCGACAGCGGCAGCGCCACCGCGGATACAAATGTGGCGCGCCAGTTGCGCAGGAAGAACCAGACCACGATGACCGCCAGCACGGCGCCCTCAAACAGCATGGTCATGGAGGCGTCGAACTCCTCCTGCACCGGGGTCACGAAGTCAAAGGCTTGCGTCAGCTCCATATCGGGGTGGGCAGCTTTGAGATCGGTCAGCGCTTGTTGCACGGCCGCGCCCACTTCCACTTCGCTGGCGCCCTTGCTGCGGGTAATCTCGAAGCCCACCACCGGTTTACCGTTCAGCGTGGCAAAGCTGCGTTGCTCGGCCACCGTGTCTTTGACCGTGGCAATCTCATCCAGGCGCACGCGCTTGCCGCTGCTCAAACTCAGCTCCAGGCGGGACAGTTCTTCCACGGTTGCAACCGTGGCCAGCGTGCGCATGGGCTGCTCGGAGCCACCCAGGTCGGCACGGCCGCCGGCGCTCTCGGTCTGCACCTGTTTGAGCTGGCGCGAGATGTCGGCTGCGGTGGCGCCCAGGCTTTGCAGCTTGAGCGGGTCCAGCGCCACCTGCACCTCGCGGGTCACGCCGCCCACGCGGGCCACCGAGCCCACGCCGCGCACGCCCAAGAGCGCGCGCGAGATGGTGTTGTCGACAAACCAGCTCAGGGCCTCGTCGTCCATGCGAGCGGAGCGAATCGTGAAGGCCAGGATGGGGGCCCCGGACAAATTCATCTTGCTGACAATCGGGTCACGCAAGTCGCTGGGCAAATCGCTGCGCACCTGCTGCACGGCGCTGCGTACATCGTCCACCGCTTCTTGCGTGGGCTTCTCCAGACGGAATTCGGCCGTCACCGTGACGCTGCCATCCTGCACATTGGTGTAGATGTTTTTCAGGCCTTGCAGGGGTGCGATGGCGTTCTCGATCTTGCGCGCCACTTCGGTTTCCAGCTGGGCCGGTGCGGCACCGGGCAGGCTGGCCGACACGGTGACGGTGGGCAGCTCCAGGTCGGGGAACTGCTGCACCTTCATGGCGTTGAAGGACATCAGTCCAGCCAGCGTCAGCAGCACAAACAGCATGACTGCGGGAATGGGATTCTTAATGGACCAGGCGGAGAGATTCATTGGTGTTGCTCTCTATTTGCTAGCGGATTGCGAAGGTTTCACAGCGGCTGGAGCACTATCAACCACCCGCACCAGGTCGCCGTCGGCGAGGAAGCTGCCGCCGCTGGCCACCAGCTTGTCCTCGGGTGTGACGCCGCGCTGGATCTCGATCTGGTCGCCCACGATGCGACCGGTCTGCACCTTGAGCTGGCTGACACGGTTGTCGGCACCGACGCGCGCCACATAGCTGAAGCCGTCGCGCACGACGACAGCGGTCTGCGGCACGGTAAGCCCGCCCGAACTTCCCAGCTCAAACTCGCCACGGGCATACATGCCGGGCTTGAAGCTGGCGGCAATGCTGGGCGCAGCGCCTGGCAGGTCCACATAGACCAGCCCATTACGGGTGGCGACATCGACCGTGGGGGCCAGGCGGCGCACCTTGCCCTTCATTTGCGCACCGCTGGGGGCGGTGACCAGCACGGCGGTGCCGGCCGTGATGCGGCCCAGCTCGGCGGAGGTGACCTCGCCACGCCACTCCAGGCGGTTTTGGCGAATCAGTTTGAACATCTCGGTGCCGGCACCCACCACCGAACCCACGGTGGCCATGCGGGCCGAGATGACGCCGCTGTCGGGCGCCAGCAATTGGGTGTTCTTCAGGCGCAGCAGCTGCGCGTCCAGTTGTGCCTGGGCCGACGCCACACGTGCCTTGCCGGTCTGCTCTTGCGTCAGGTACTGGTTGACCTGTTGCGCGCTGATGGCGCCGCTACCCTGCACGGCGCGGGCGCGGTCGGCGTTGGCGGCCGACTCGGCGGCATTGGCCTTGGCCTCTGCCACGGCGGCGCGCGCCAGGGCCACGTCGGCTTGCACGCTCTCGGCCGCAAAGCTGGCCAAGAGCTGGCCACGCTTGACGCTGTCGCCCACGTTGGCGTGTAGCTCGGCCACGCGCAGGCCATTGGCTTCCGCGCCGATGCTGGCCTCTTGCCAGGCGGCCAGGCTGCCATTGGCGGCCAGCTTGATGCCGAGCATGTTGTCCTTGGCCTGGGTCAGCGCGACGGTGAGCGCGGGCTTGGTGGCACCGGGTTTGGCGGCGTCGGCAGCGTGGCTGCGGGTCACAAGCAGACCCAGCGCGGCCAGCGTGAGCACGCCGGCGGCGATGAGCCCCACGGTCAAAGGTTTGACGGTTAGCTTGCTGACAAAGGATGGCGTTGTTTGGAGTTTCATGGAGGTGGTCTCGCGTCGCATCAATAAAGGGGAGGAATCGGATGTCCGTAGGTAGGGGCGGCCAGCCATCAGTTTGTGGCCGTGTTTGACGTGGCATTGGGCTCAAAGCCGCCACCCAGTGCGCGGTACAGCGCCACCCAGGCACGGTTGCGCTCCAGGCCCAGGCCGAGCTGGGCGGACTCGGACGCCAGCGCATTGCGCCGAGCGTCTTCCAACTCCACCAGGCTGGCCAGGCCCTGGCCAAAACGGGACTGCGTGGCGGCCAGTGACTCGGCATAACCTTGGGTCGAGACTCTGGCGTCTTCGGCGCGCGCCTCGGTGCTGTGCAGGGTTACCAAGGCCTCTTCCACCTCGCGCACGGCCTGGCGCACCTTGCCTTGGTAGCCGATTACGACTGCCTGGTAGTTGGCCTCGGACGACGTGACGGCAGCAGCACGTTGGCCTCCGTCAAAGATCGGCAGACTCACCGCCAAGGGGCCGAAGGACCAGGTGGCACCTTCCTCGTTGACGCCGTTGGTGCGCAGGCGCGTGCCGGCAATCGAACCCGCCAGGCTCAGGCGCGGCAGGCGCTGAGCCTTGGCGGCACCCACCTGGGCACTGGCGACCATCACATCACGTTCGGCGGCAAATACATCGGGGCGTTGGGCAATCGTCTGGGCGGGCACACTTGCTACTGAAATGGGAGCTGCCTGCGCAGGTTTTGCTATGGCTAGAGCCAGTTTTTCCTTAAGCGCTGGTTCGGAAACAGCAGTCAAGGCGACCAGCGCCTTGGTGTCCAGTTCGCATAGTGCGCCTTGTTGCGTCAGTCGGCTATTGCCCTCGGCCGCACTGGCGCGGGCCATGGCGCCAACTGAGGGGGCCAAAAAGCCGGCCTTGGCGTTGATCTCGGTCAGCCGCGCCGTTTCCTGGCGCGAGGCCGCGTCGCGCTGCGCCAGCGCGAGTTGCCGCGTGCAGGTGGACAGGCTGTAGTACAGATTGGCCACCTCCGCCGCCACCGAGACGCGGGCGTCGTGCCACTGGGCCTGGCTGCCTTCCACGTTGGCCTGGGCGGCGTGGCTGACCGCGCGGTTGGCGCCGACCAAATCAATTTCCCATTGCGCTTGCAGGCCGACTTGTTGGGTCGTGGTCACCGGCAGGCCGGGTTGGCTCACGCCCCGGCTGCCCGCCGCCTGGGCGCTGACGTTGGGCACCAGTGCGGCATGCGCTGCGGCTTGCTGTGCGCGGGCCGCTTCCACGCGCGCCAGCGCTTGCGCAACCGTTGGGCTGACGGCTTGCGCAGCCGCGATCAACTCCACCAACAGCGGGTCGCCCTGCTGTTGCCACCATTGGGTCAAGGATCCGACCGTGCCCTGGTGCGGCAGCGGTGCGTGCCATTGCGGGGGCGCCACCATGTCCACGTGGGCGGGCGGCATGAGACTGGAGCAGGCAGACAGCGCCAAGGCTGCGACCAAGGGCGCGAGTTTGAGCAGGGAGTGCGGAATCATCATGTTGGTGTTTTTTTGGGTTTGGAGCGTCGTGACAGGGACGGTGGATGAACGGGAGTCTTTTCAGACGGGGCGGCTTTGGTCTTCTGCTTGGCGGTGGTCTTGGTGGGCAGCGCGCGACGCACCGCTTCGGCAGCGGTGAGGGCCATGGCGTAGTCCACCAGCCGGTCGCAATAGACATCCAGCGCGGCGTGGGACGCGATCAGCGCGGGGCGCATGGAGTTGGTGAGGTCGGTACAGATGTGCAGCATCACGCCTAGGCCGCTAATGGCCAGCACCAGCCGGTGGATCTCGTCGTCGGGTTGCGCAACCCCCAAGTGGCGACACAGCGCCGAGGCCAGCGCATTGTGGGACGGCTTGATGTTGCATTCCAACTCTTCCTGCCAGATGCCGGTGGGCTCCAGCATTTCACGGAAGTGCAGCTTCATGCACTGCTGTATCAGGTCGCCCTGCTTGAGGGGCTCCACAAAACTGCGCATCAGGTTGCCCAGCGCCCATTCCAGCGGACGGGTCGCGTCGTCAATTTGCTCGGGCGGCACGCTGGGGTTGCTGCGCAGGTCGGTGAACACCGCCTTGTACAGGCCAGCCTTGTCACCAAAGTAATAGCTGATGGAGGCGATGTTGATCTGCGCCGCCAATGCAATCTCGCGCGTGGAGGTCTTGGCATAGCCCTTTTCAGCAAACAACGCCAACGCCGCATCGAGCAGGCGGTTGCGGGCCTCGACACCATCGCTGCGCAGGGTCTTGGTGGTGGGAGGGGGGGGGAGAGGGGCGGCCTTGGACATGGGCCGCGATTCTAGACTAGCTAAATCAAACGTTTGATTTAACTAGGCCCTGCCGACGGTGGGGCTTTGTTACCAGCCCGTTACGGCGGGGCCACGCCGAGGTGTCGAGCAGCAGGGATGGGGTGAGCGCCAAAGTGAGGTAAAGGGGGCAAGATCACTTCCAATTAGCCACCATGCCAGCATAAACCTGGGTGTCTTCAGCCAATTATGCCGCCAAAAACTACGTCATTCGCCCCCTTTGCGCCACACACTGGCCAGCCACGGCTGCTGTTCGCGCGGCAAGCCGCTCGGCCGGTAG
>JAUYGW010000177.1 GCA_030690245.1 Gallionella sp.
GACGAGGCCGCTCGCGACGCCCACGCCAACGGCGCCATCGTCGCAGCCCTGATGGCCAACCAGCACCTCCTCGGCGCAGCACCCGAGATCCTGGCGGCCGACGTCCTCGCGTCCAAGCTCCCGTAGTCCGCCAACGCACGAGACGATCGCGCCCCGCCGAGCCGTCGGACCCGACCGCCTCGACACCCGCACCACGTTGACGATCCCCGACGGGCCGATCACGAGGGGGCCAGGCAACACCAGGCGCAAGCCTGGAGCGGCACTGGTTCACCGGTGGTCATCGAGAGAGCCAGCGCGGTTCCATGGCAGCGCAACTGTGTCAACTTGCCCTCCGTCCCGCTAGGCGCCGTGGGCGGGTCTTGGTTGCGATCCGTTGCCGTGACGGGAGACGCGTTGCGCGTCGCAGCGATGACGGGTCGTTGGCGTTCCGGGGCACCGGTTGGGCCAAGTCGCTGTCCTTCACCACAGGTCAGTGCCCAGTCATGAAGTACAACCGACAACTCATGATGGCGATCTTGCACGACAAGGTAAATATTGCCGACGCCGTCAACGCCACCCCCATCACCTTGGAGGACGCCCCCCTTGGGTATGCGGAGTTCGACGCTGGAGCAGCGACCAAGTACGTCCTTAATCCTCACGGCTACGTCTCGGCATGAGACGCCTGCCTACTCAACAGCAACCAACTAGGAGCCATCAACATGTCAGCACTCACCCTCGCCGATGCGCGCACGATCATCACCGCAGCCGAGAAAAAGGCGGATGAACTCGGTCAGCCGATGAACATCGCCGTTGTCGACGCCGGCGGGAACCTAATCGCCCACGTACGTCAGGACGGTGCCTGGATCGGGAGCATTGACATCTCGATCAACAAGGCGTGGACCTCCAAGGCTTTTGACATCCAGACCAAGGACCTGGGCGACAACTCGCAGCCCACCCAGCAGTTCTTCGGGATTCACGCCACCAACGAAGGACGCGTTGCGATCTTCGCTGGCGGTGTCCCACTGTCGCGCGATG
>JAUYGW010000185.1 GCA_030690245.1 Gallionella sp.
CCTGGCACAGGACTTTGGTATTTTTGTTTACGAGAACGCTCATGATGTTTTCCTATTCACTGAACTGCGGCCACTGCACGCTTGGCCGCGTCGGTCATGTCGCTGGCGGAGATCACGCCGACGCCGCTTTCGGCAAGCATCTTCTGCCCCAGTTCGACATTGGTGCCTTCGAGGCGCACGATCACCGGCACTTTCACGCCGACTTCCTTGACTGCGGCGATGATGCCGGTCGCGATGATGTCGCAGCGCATGATGCCGCCGAAGATGTTGACCAGAATCGCCTTGACGTTGGTATCGGAGAGGATGATCTTGAATGCCTTGGTCACCACTTCAGCCGTCGCGCCGCCGCCGACGTCGAGGAAGTTGGCAGGCTGGCCGCCGTGTAGCTTGATCAAATCCATGGTCGCCATCGCGAGACCTGCACCGTTAACCATGCAGCCGATGTTGCCGGACAGCGCGATGTAGCTGATTTCGCATTCTTTCGCGGCGACTTCTTTCGGATCGATCTGGCTGTTGTCGTTCATCGCGGCCAGCTTCTTGTGGCGGAACACCGCGTTGTCGTCGACGCCGATCTTGCAGTCGAGTGCCACCAGATTGCCGGTCGCAGTCACGATCAGCGGATTGATCTCGGCCATCGCGAGGTCGTTTTCGATGAACAGTTTATAGAGCCCCTTGGCCAGCTTGCCGAACTCGGCGATCTGCGTGCCTTCCAGCTTGAGGCCGAAGGCCAGCGCGCGGCACTGGAAGTCCTGCAAACCGAGCAGCGGGTCACAGAATTCCTTCAGGATTTTTTCCGGGGAGTGTTCGGCGACTTCCTCGATCTCCATGCCGCCCTCGCTCGATGCGACCAGCGCGACGCGCTCGGTTTCGCGATCCACCGTCAGGCTGATGTAAAGCTCGCGCGCGATCGGCAGCGTCTCTTCGATCAGCAGGCGCGACACCATCTGTCCTTCGGGCGCATTCTGGTAAGTCACCAGCACTTTGCCGAGCAGCGCATTCGCCGCCTCCTTGACCGCCTCTGGCGAGCGCACCAGTTTCACGCCGCCGGCCTTGCCGCGTCCGCCGGCGTGGATCTGCGCCTTGACCACCCAGGCGTTGCCGCCCAGCTCCGCAATCGCGCCGTCCGCCTGGGAGACGCTGTCTATCGCCGCGCCGCGCGGTGTGGCAATCCCATATTCGCGCAACACCTGCTTGGCCTGATATTCATGCAAGTTCATTTGAATTTCCTAAAATTAGTTTGAAACATCTGGGAAGGGGGAAGAGTGAAGGGGAAAGGGTTAAACCCTCCGCGCCGCCGTTACCCTTGAGCGCCAAAGGCGCGGTCCCTTCCCCCTTATCCCTTCCCTGACTTCTAATTAAATCGCCGCCAGCGCCGCATTCAGAGTTGTGCTGGGGCGCATCGCCTTCGACGTCTTCTCGAAATCCGGGTGGTAGTAGCCGCCCATGTCCACCGGCTTTCCCTGGGCTGCGATCAACTCGGCATTGATCTTCGCCTCGTTGTCCGTCAGCGCCTTCGCCAGCGGTGCAAAACGCGCCTTCAGCTCTGGATCTTTGTCCTGCGCGGCCAATGCCTGTGCCCAGTACAACGCGAGGTAGAAATGGCTGCCACGGTTATCCAGTTCGCCGACCTTGCGGGCTGGCGAGCGGTTGTTGTCGAGGATCTTGGCATTGGCCTGATCGAGCGTGTCCGCCAGAACCTGCGCCTTCGGATTCTTGAAGACTTGTGCCAGATGTTCCAGCGAAACACCGAGCGCGAGGAATTCGCCAAGCGAATCCCAGCGCAGATAGCCTTCTTCCTGGAACTGCTGGACATGCTTCGGTGCCGAGCCGCCCGCGCCGGTTTCGAACAGTCCGCCGCCGCTCATCAGCGGGACGATCGACAGCATCTTCGCGCTGGTATTCAACTCGAGGATCGGGAACAGGTCGGTCAGGTAATCGCGCAACACGTTGCCGGTCACGGAGATAGTGTCCAGGCCCTTGCGGATGCGCTCTAGCGAAACGCGGCACGCGTCCGACGGCTCCATGATCTTGATGTCCAACCCGCTGGTGTCGTGACCCTTGAGATACTTCTCGACCTTCGCGATGATCTGCGCGTCATGTGCGCGGTTCTTGTCGAGCCAGAAAATCGCCGGGGTGTTGGACAGGCGGGCGCGCATGACGGCCAGCTTGACCCAATCCTGAATCGGCGCATCCTTGGTCTGGCACATGCGGAAGATGTCGCCCTGCTCCACCTTCTGTTCCAGCAGCATCTTGCCGGCAGCGTCCACGACGCGAATCGTGCCGTTGCCGGCCGCTTCGAAAGTCTTGTCGTGCGAACCGTATTCCTCGGCCTTCTGCGCCATCAGGCCGACGTTCGGCACGCTGCCCATCGTCACCACATCGAGCGCGCCGTTCTTCTTGCAGTCTTCGATGACCGCCTGGAAAACGCCGGCATAGTTGCGATCCGGGATCATCGCCTTTGTGTCGTATGCCTTGCC
>JAUYGW010000186.1 GCA_030690245.1 Gallionella sp.
CGTCGTTTTGTTGGGGGTGCCGGGTTTGTTGTTGGCCGCCCGCTTGCGCATTGACTCGCCCTCGAGATGAATCGTGTCCTTCCGGCAAGCCTGCATGAAATCGATCGACGACATTGGTAACGTTAGCTGCGAGTATAACCCGATGAGGAGAGCAGCTGATGGACGAGAGAGCGAAGGTTGAGCAAGCGCGTCGTAGCGAGAGTCTGGAGCAGGTAGGCAAGCGCTTCAAGCGCTGGCGGGATACACGTGTACGCGGGGAGCATATTCCGACGCTCTTGTGGGCGGCGGCGGTGGGTATGGCGAAGCAGCACGGCCTGCACCGCGTCGCGCAAGATCTGCGCGTTGACTACGACAGGTTGAAGAAGCGCCTGGAGCGCGCCGGTGGCGCAGCGCAGGCCGGCAAGGTCGGCACCCGGTTTGTGGAGCTGTTGGTTGCGCCAGCACTCCAGCCCGTAGCCCCAAGCCTGTGCGAGTGCACCGTCGAGTTGGAGAACGCGCGCGGCGCGAAGATGCGTGTGGAACTCAACGGCAATGGTCTTGCCGGCTTGGCTGGCTTGTGCAGTACGTTCTGGGGCGCGGCATGATTCAGATCACGCCGCACATGCGCATCCTGGTGGCGGTCGATCCGATCGACTTTCGCGCTGGAATCGATGGTCTGGTGGGCGCGTGCAGACAACGCCTGCAGGCCGATCCGTTCAGCGGCACTCTGTTTGTCTTCGGCAACCGCGCTCGCACGGCGATCAAGATTCTTGTCTACGACGGTCAAGGCTTCTGGCTGTGCCAGAAGCGTCTATCAAGCGGGCGGTTCGCCTTTTGGCCCGACGCTGAGACACCGACCCGAGCGCTCGAGGCCTGCGAGCTGCAGGTGCTGCTCATGGGGGGCAATCCGGCGCGCGCCAATGCCGCGCCAGCGTGGCGTCGTCTGTGCCTGGCGGCGTAGCGCGCGCCTGGGCTCACGCAGCGCGGGTGAGTTGCTCGCGGTAATTCCAGGGCAGCCACAGGGCGGCCCTGGCCTGTACGTCCTTGGCATGGATCTGCAAAGCCTGCAGATACTCGAACGGGTTGACCCGGCAGAGCTCACAGGTGTGGATGAGGCTCATGTAGATATCGCCGACCTCGGCCCCCTTGCGGGTCTTGTAGAACATCGAATTCTTGCGGTGCAAAATTGCCCGCTTGAGCGCTCTCTCGACGAGGTTGTTGTCAAGTGGCGCCCCTGCCTTATGCAGAAACAGCGTGAGTCCGCTCCAGTGTTTGAGCATATAGCGCAGGGCCTGACCCAGAGCGCTGTTGGGCTCGACCAGTCGCTGCTCGAATTGATCGATCATCCAGCGTTGGAGCTCTTGCATGGGCTCAGCGCTGTGGGCCTGGTGGT
>JAUYGW010000194.1 GCA_030690245.1 Gallionella sp.
GACGACGACAGCAGGAACGGTTCGATACCCATGTCGAGCAAGCGCGTGACTGCCGCTGCCGAATCATTGGTGTGCAAGGTTGCCAGCACCAGATGGCCGGTCAACGATGCCTGCACCGCAATTTGCGCGGTTTCCAGATCGCGAATTTCGCCGATCATGATGATGTCCGGGTCCTGGCGCAGGATCGCGCGCAACGCCTTGGCAAAGGTCATGTCGATACGCGGATTGACCTGGGTCTGGCCGACGCCGTTCAGTTCGTATTCGATCGGGTCTTCGACGGTCAGGATGTTGGTGCGGCTGTCGTTCAGCCTTGACAGCGCGGCATACAGCGTGGTGGTCTTGCCCGAACCGGTCGGGCCGGTCACCAGCACGATGCCGTGTGGTTGTGCGATCAGCCGGTCGAATTGCGCCAGCACCTCCGCGCTCATACCCAGGTGCTGCAAGCCGAGCTGGCCGGCCTCCTTGTCGAGCAGGCGCAACACCGCGCGTTCGCCATGCCCGGTTGGCAGGGTGGAAACCCGCACATCGACCGCTTTGCCGCCCACGCGCAGCGTGATGCGTCCATCCTGCGGCAGGCGTTTTTCGGCGATGTCGAGCTGCGCCATGATCTTGATGCGCGAGATCAGCGATGCATGAATCGCCTTCTTTGGCCGCACCACATCGCGCAAGGTGCCGTCGATGCGAAAGCGCACCACCGAAATCTGCTCGAACGGTTCTATATGGATATCCGACGCGCCTTCGCGCAATGCCTGCGTCAACAGTGCATTGATCATGCGGATCACCGGCGCGTCGTCGGTTGACGCCAGCAAGTCTTCGACCGCCGGCATATCGAGCATCAATTTGGCCAGGTCGAGATCGGACTCGTATTCATCAACGACCTGTGCCGCATCGCCGCCTGAATTGGAATAGGCTTTGGCAATTTCCGCTTCAAGCATTTCGCGCGGCATGGATTTCAGTCTGACGCGCCCGAAACAGCGGCTCACTTCCGCAATCGCGCTCGGCGGGGTCTTGTCCGATACCCAGATTTCGACCGGGCTATCCGCATTGCTGCGCTGCGCCAGCAACGCAAAATCGCGGGCAAATGCGTAGGGTAAAAGACGGGCGTCAGTCATATTAACCTGGCAAAAGTAGTTGGAACTTGTAGGAGCGGGCCATGCCCGCGAGCGGCTTCATCGCGGGCATGGCCCGCTCCGAGGTGGTAACGTTTCATCATCTGGGGTGGTGATTCGCCATGTCCGTTAGAGGCTCCCTTAACTGGAACATTTCCGGTAGGCACTACTTATCCGATGGCGCTGCCGCCGGTTGTTGCGGAGCAGGGCTTTGCGGAAGCGCCGGCGGCATGTCTGCCGGCGAGCTTGGCTCGGCCTTGTTGAAAAAGGGGCCGCTGTCCATCCGGTTAAACAAAAGACCGCCAGCCATCCGGCCATCCTGTAGCGGCGGCAGCTGCGGCGCCTTCATGTCCGGCAATACCAGCGACGATGCAGGCTGCGCGCTGATTTCCACATTGCGGATGTAATTGTAACGATCACCGGTCAGATTCACGCTCTGCTCGTTGCTGCGGATTACGGTTGGCCGCAAGAACACCATCAAGTTGGTTTTGACACGGTTGCGCTTTTGGGATTTGAATAAATTTCCGATGATCGGAATATCGCCGAGCCCCGGCACTTTCTCGACGCCGTCTTGCAGATTTTCATCGATCAATCCGCCCAGCACGATAATCTGTCCATCGTCCACCAGCACATTGGTATCGATCGAGCGTTTGGTGGTGGCGAGCCCAGCCCCCTCGGTGCTTACTGTTTTATCTATGCCCGATGTTTCCTGGTAGATCGCCATCCTGACTGAGCCGCCTTCGGAAATTTGCGGCCGCACGCGCAGCGACAGTCCGATATCCTTGCGCTCGATCGTCTGGAACGGATTTACGCCCGCAGCCCCACCTGATGCCGCCGTCGTGTACTGGCCGGTAAGGAACGGCACGTTCTGGCCGACGATGATCTTCGCCTCTTCGTTGTCGAGCGTGATCAGGTTGGGCATCGACAGGATGTTGGCGTTGTTGCCGGCTTGAAGCATCTGGGCCAAAGCACCCAGGCCGATCTTGCCGGCGGCCTGCCTGAAAATACCGATGTTCAGGCCGTTGCTTGGCGGCAAAAAGTTTCCTGTGGCTGCATTTGAGATCGCCTGGTTGGCCAGATTGTCGCCTCCCGCGCCGAAGCCGGTCATAACCCCGGCTCGATAGTTGCTGTTGGGCCCTCCTGTCATGGTGGCCCATTGAACGCCGAATGCGGCCGCTTGCGTATCGGTCACTTCGACAATCAGCGTTTCGATATAAACCTGGGCGCGGCGCGCGTCGAGTTGGTCGATGATCGCGCGCAAATTGCGATAGACCGCCTCGCTGGCGGTGATGATGAGGGTGTTGGTCGATGAGTCGGCCTGAATGAATCCGGCTTGGCCACCGCTCGGCAGCGATGCCGGCGCAGTTGGTGATGAGGGTGTGGTGTTCGGTGGGGTGGTCGATGAAGGCAATGCTGAGGCTGGCGCGAAAATATCCCCGGATACTACGGCGCGCAGGGTTTGTGCAAGCTTGGTTGCTTCCGCATTTCTCAAATACACGACATGCACATTGCCCGGCTGTGCGGTTGGCTGATCGAGTTTCGTGATCAGCGTTTTTGCCAGATTGGCGCGCGCTTCGGACGGCGCGCGCACAATGACCGTATTGGTGCGTGAATCCGCCAGCAAACTGGTGCGTCCGGCATCACCTCCGGGAACGTTGGTTCCGCCCGGTTCCAGCAACCGGTTGACCATCACCGCAATATCGCTGGCAATCGCATAACGGATAGGCACTACATCCAGTTCGCTGCTCGCCGGGCCATCCAGTGCCGCGATTATTTTGCTCAAGCGCAGCAGGTTGCCGGCGTAATCGGTGATAACCAGCGTATTGTTGCCGGGGTTAGCGTTGATGGTGTTGTTGGGTGAAATCAGCGGGCGCAATACGGTCACCAGATTGGCTGCGGACTCGTGATTCAAGCGAAAAACCTGCGTCGCGATCTGGTCGCCGCGCACTGCGCCGGTCTGGCCGGGACTGGATTGAAAAGTGCCAGACTGCGACTTGGCATCCGCTTCCGGCACCACTTTGGTATAGCCGTTGCCGGTCACCACCGTGTAACCATGCATGCGCAACACCGAGGTCAACAGCTGGAATGCCTGGGCCTTGGTAAGCGGCTTTTCCGACACCAGGTTGATTTTGCCCTTGACGCGCGGATCGATGATAAAGGTCGTGTTGGTGTAATCGCCGATCGCCGCAATCACCGATTCGATATCGGCATCAACGAAATTGAGCGTGCCTCTGGCCGCACCCGCAGCTTCGCTCGTATTGTTATCTTGTGCCTGCGCTGGCTGTATGCCCGCCATTGCGCACAGCAATATGAACGCAGCACTCCAGCATCGCCATGTTGCCAATCTGTTTATTATCATTTGAACTCTAGCGCAATAACGTCTTTGCCGCCTTCTTTGCGGCGTTGCCCCAGCAAACCCAGTAAATTCGCCAGTCTCTCTTCTTGTCCTGCTTCGGTTTCTGCCTGGCCGGAAAACTGCAAACGCCCGTTGGCGAACATCCCCGAACCACTCAACAACAGCGGCCCTTGGATCGTCTTGAGCGTCGCGGCTGCCTGTTGTCCGCGCCAATCAAACACCAGGTTATATGTCCCCAACGGTTTGACCGGCGACAGCCGCGATGCGATGTCATTCATCTCCAGGTTCATTGTGCCGGTCATCTCGATTTCTCCGCCCTGCAGCACCAATTGTAACTGCTCCCATGATAACCGCATCTGCCCGGACGGCTGCACTGAATTCAGCGGCGCTCCCAGCGCTGCCAGCCGTTCCGCCGGCAGTGAAACCGCCGCCGGACTTATCAGCCATTGATGCCAACTGCCAATCACGCTGACCGGCCGCGACAATGCCGCAGTATTTTCCAGTTCGGCATCGACCTGCCCCAACAGCAGCGTCGGGGACAACCGCCAGGAGAACCTTCCGGGCAATAACGGCGTTACCGGACCGTTGCCGCCCGGCGCGCCGCCGATAAAGGCCGAACCGCGCCACAAGGTGCCCTGCGCATCGCCCAGCGTCAAACGTCCTGCGGTCTGTGTCTCTACTATCGATGCCATCCAGCCTGCCGGAAAAAACACCAGCGCGGTGAGCGCGATACTGACAATTCCAGCCAGCAACCATGTCACGGGGTGACGCAATGAATATCCTTTTTATTCCATTTCGCAAGCGGGCGCAAGTGCGGCAATGGGGCACAGCCGATGTGCGCAGCACGGCTGGGTTCGCCGGCAAAAAGCACCTTCCGTTTTAAAGCGGGACGCCCCATTCTTTAAAATTGCCGCAACGTTAATGTCGCGTTAACCATATCGGGTTGAGGCAGCGCGACGATATTGGCGTCGACTACCGAAAGCCTTGCGGTCTTTTGCATATCGTCCAGCCACGCCAGCGTGCCGGCAAAAGAGGCTGAAGCGAGCTGCACTTTCGCAAGGTCGCCGGACAGCGTCACGTTTTGCGGCTTCAAGCCTTTGCCTGCGAGCGTGGTTTTGATGCTTTCTTCGGATAATGCCGGCACCGGCGAAGCGGCTTTTCCGGAAAGCGCCGCAGCTTCTTTCGATAGTGCCTGGAGTAGTGCGACTTGCTGGCGCAGCTCCGGCAGATTTTTATTCAACTGGTTGCGGCCGGTCAAGGCAGGATCGATCAGCAATGCGTAGAACAGGCCGAGTGCTGCCGCCGTGGCGGCAGCAGCGAGCATCGCGCGCTCGCGGGCATCGCGCGCTATCCAGAACTCCGATAACGATTGCCTGGATTGATTTAACAGGCTGGCCGGATTCATTTCATACCCCGTATTTTCCATACCACCGCCGACTGCGCAGACACCGGGTCAAGCGACTCCAGGCTAAGAGAAAGACCGCGTTCCGCCAGCGCGGCTTTCATTTGTTGCGCCGGCGTTTCGGTATTTGGCCCTTCGGCTCGGCTCAGGACAGGTTTGAACTGCACGATCAAGCTGCGCTCACGATATTCGAGCGTGGCAATAGCGGGCGCTGCTTTGCCCGGCATGACACTGGCCCAAGCCTCGCCAAAGGCCGCCGAGATCGCCGTAAAATCATCCGTTGCCGGCAGCCCGGAATCGCGTTTGGCGGCAGCGATCTTTTGCCGCATTTGCGCGACGGGATCGATAATCACGGACTCGTTTGGATAAGCCGATTTGTATATCTGGATCATGGCCGTGCGCAGCAGATTGGCTTCGCCCTTCATGCGCCACCAGTCGATATTCAAGGCGGCGGCATTGATGATCAGGACTGCGGCAGCCAGCGCCAGCGGCCAGCGCCACGCGTGCCAGTCCAGCCGGGGGCCGCTTTCCGCGCCCAGCCCCGCCATCAAATCGAGCGCCGTGCCTTGGGTGCCGGCAATCCAGCGCGGCCAGTTGTCGGCAAACACGTTGATGCGTTGAGTCAGCGCGGCAGTATGGCTGATTGCTTCCTGGTAAGTGTGCACCGCCAATTGCGGCACATACAGCGTGATCGGCGCTTCGGACACCAACGCGCATAATGTCCGGATCACCTCTTGTGCCGATGCTTCATGCTGATCGTGTCCTTCCGCCTGGCTCAGGGCAGGCGCGATCGCCAAACCGATACCGTCCTGTTCAGAGAGGCGCAGCAGCACGTCGATGTCGGCGCCCTGTTCGTTGATGGCGGCGGTCACGCCGCCCGGCTGATCCTGTTGGCCGGACTGATAGGGTAAACACAATTGTGCCGGCAGTGCCGCGAGCCGGCGGGCGCCGAATGCGTTCAACGTCTTGGCGAGAAGCTCGAGCCAGGCGCGCTGCACCACCGCAACGGTGCGCAATCCATCGGATAAACCGCCCGCAACCACCACACAGCCGGACGGGTCGGCAATCAGCTGATCTTCCACCAGATTGGGCAGCGCGGCCTTCAGTCTGGCAGCCGATAACGGCGGCACCTGCACGCGCAGCAGGGTGACATCGCTGGCGGCCAGCAGCAGCACCACGCGCTGCGCCTTTGCAATCATGTCGGACAAACCCGGCAATGACGCTGCGCCTTCGCGTTCGATCGAGTCGCCATGCGATACCAGGGCAAACGGGCAAACCAGTTCAAGCCAATGCGCCGCGCTGTCGGCGGCGGATTTGGAAGGCAGGCGGATATAGAGTGTGCTCAAGGTGTCGCGTTCTCTTTCTAGTGTTCTCGAATCCAGACGATATTAGTCCGGTTGCCATTGCGTTCGATCAACGCCTGCACGTCCAATTCGGCCCGGTCCATGCGCACTTTACCATCGACCAGAAAATAATGGGTTGTGACCGATACCTCCTTGGACGATGCGACAAGCGGCGTACCCGGCAATCGTTGCGCAAAATCGGCAAGATCGCGGAAGCTGGCGGTATTGCGCTTTGCCACCAGCGAAGTCGCATCGGAAAGTGTGAGTGTACCGATTCTCGCTGCCAGCACCTCGGCTGGGGCGGTATTCACATTGACCGGCGTGGCGCGCGGCAGGAAGATCACGAAATTTTTCAGCTTGCCGAGCATCTCCGGGGAAAAGCCCGGCACTGCGAGCAAATCTTCCATTTGGGTAAGATTCATCGGTTGTGTATTGGGCTGACCGTCGCCGTTTGCAGCGGCCACTTGCGATTTTATTTCAGTTCGGAGTTCCTCGGAGCGGTGCGCCGCCGCCATCACATCGGCAGTTGCTTGCGCGAGTGCCGGATTCAGCTGCGCATCGCTGAGCAGCCGCTCGAAAGCGGCGACCTCGGCAGGGTCGATGGTTCCATTCGGGCACAGGTTGGTCAGGTTGTAACGTGCCTGTGCGTCGCTGATGCTGCCCGATAATGTCGCATCGCCGACATGATCCCCAGCACGGCCGCTTTCGACATATTGATCGAGCCGCGTTTCCGCGAGCGGCACCGCCCAAGGTTCATCCAGGTTGTCGACGCTCGAATGCTTCGCATCCTCGCGCAAAATCAAGCCGGCCCAATCGAGCGCGCCGCGCAGAATCCACTGCTTTTGCAATTGCAGGCGCTGGTTTTCGATTGAACGCACCTGCACCTGCTGCTGCCAGAAAAGGCTGGCGACGATCGTGATCGCCAGCGTCGTCAGCAACAGCGCTGTAATCACCGCGATGCCGCGTTGCCGGTATTGCTGAGCAGGGCGTATGCTCATCCTGGAAACCTTAGTTGGGCGGGGTGGAGTGTGCGCTTTTTGCGGTGCGGGGCAAGGCGCAACGACGCGGAATGGTCGTTCCATTCCAAGGAGTTGCAACGCCGCCATGCGCCGCAAAAAGCGTGCAATCTGCCCCGTAGCGGGCTCACTAAATGGGCGAAACGATAAACTATGAAAAAATCTATTGAGCACATGCTATTAAATATCCAATCGAGCGGTCAACTGAGGTTTCCAGGATCATACCGCCCCCAACAAGAATATTTTAAGCAGGCTGTTTTCGCGCCCCTGCAATTGCAAAGTGACTTCCAATCCGGTCGGTACCAGAGGGTTCACATTCATGCTAACAGGCATGACCGGTGATCGCGCATCGGCGCCCGCATGCCAGCCACCACCGGCCCATAGCCGCATCGTCAGTCCGGCGACCCCCGATTGCAGCGTCACTGCCTGGTTTGTATTGATGTCGTTCGCAGCAGCCAGCCACAGCGTATCCAGCTCCATCAAATCGCGCGTCGCTGCCGATTCACGGCGCGTCAGCACGCTGTCCTTGACCCGATAAACGATGACTTGCAACCGTGACGGCTGATCGTCGGCAAACACCGTGCGCACCAGCGTGAGCCGCCCGTGTTCGACGAGGAGCGGCACACGGTTCGGCAAGACGGCAGTGCCGGCCAGATGCGCGCAATCGCTCTGCAACTGGGCGAAGGCAAGCTGCATCCCGCGCGTCTGCTCAAGATCGCTGGTGAGCGCAATGCGCGCGCGCACGATGCTATCGAGCCCACGCCAGCCGAGTACCGCGATGAATGCGAGCACGCTGATGGCGACCAGCAATTCAACCAGAGTCAAACCCTTGTGTCTGGCCGGCGGGGAGGCTGCACACATGGTTTCTGCCGGTCTATTGCGCATTGGGCACCACCTGAGCCAGCTTGATGATGCGGCGCCCGGCATTCGGCGCGTTTGTGGTGTTTTGCATATCAAACACGCTCACTTCGACGCGGCGGAAGAAAGGGTTCGGTGTGGCGAATACGTTTTCTTCGCATATCAACTGCAACTCGCCCTGCGCGCAATTGAATCTGCGTTGCCCAAGCGCAGGCCATTCTTGTGCGAGGCGAATCTGCGATAGCCGGTTTTCGGCCGACCAGTTCGCCATCATCGAAACGCGCAAGTCGCTGCTGTTTTGCGTCAAGCTGCCGACCGCGCGCAGACTGGCGCCCAATGCGGTGCCGACAATGACCAGTGCTACCATCACCTCGAGCAAGGTAAAGCCTTTGCACGCGATGTTTATAACAACTCTGTAATGTATGGATTGACGCATGTGAGCATCCAAGGGAGCCGGAATTTATAAATTACCAAACAGCTACATGTAGCGTTTCAGTATTTGAATGAGCCAAGATAATCCATCGGGGGGCAAGTGCCGATGTAGGAGCGCAATTTATTGCGCGATTGGATGATGCGAAAATCTCATTGCGCAATAAATTGCGATCCTACAGCTTCGCTTTGCCCAACCTAGTGCATATCGTCCAACCCAATTCGCGGGAATGGCAAATTTTAGAAGTTCTCGCATGTCATTCCACCATGAAATGGCCGACTCCGTCAGCGCGGATAGCGGCATGCGCATCGCCTGTTGCAAGCGTCAAGACAAATGGTTTATCGACTGGTTCGCGGCCGAAGACGATACGCAATGGCGTTGTCTGCCCCGGCGATGGCGGGCTGATAGAAAATATGACCGGGGGGCGTTTGAATTCGCGTTCACGCAACAAATCATCCTGCGCGAGCACCTGCCAGCTATTTCCCTCGCGCAGTAAAAAACGGTATCGCTCCGCCTCGGCCTCGAATGCAATCGCGCGGTTGCGCACAATCGCCTCATCACGCGCCAGTTGCAGCAACAGCGCAATCCTTTGCGCATCATTTTGCAATACTTGCTGTCCATCGGGCGCCGCATTCAACGACACCATGCCGAGCGTGATACCAACAATCGTCATCACGACCAGCAACTCAAGCAGCGTGAATCCGCGCGCCAATATTCGGTACGGTAGATGCCCGCGCGCGCCGGCCGGTGCAGCGGAAAAACGTCCGATTACAACTCCCACGACCCGATATCGGCGTCATTACCGACACCGCCCACCTGACCGTCCGCTCCAAGCGAGAACACATCAATCTCACCTTTGATTCCAGGCGACAGATACTGATAGGGGCCGCCCCAGGGGTCTTTGGGTAATTTGTCGAGATAGCCGCCGGTTTTCCAGCCATTGGCATCCGGCCCGCTAACCGGCTTGGTGATCAGCGCCTGCAATCCCTGTTCGGTAGTTGGGTAGCGTTGGTTGTCGAGCCTGTACAACTTGAGTCCCTGCATGATGGTGGCGACATCCTGCTTGGCGGCAATAATGCGCGCATCGTCGGTGCGCCCCATCAATTTTGGGACAACCAGTGCGGCCAATATACCCATGATGACGACGACCACCATGATTTCAATCAAGGTAAACCCGCGCTGCGCCATCTGCATGGACGAACGTCTGCCTGGGGAAAGAAGCACGTCAAATCGGGATAGTTTTTTTGCAGGGGCAGTAGCAACAAAATCAATGAATTGTAGGTCGGGTTTCAACCGGACATGTCGGGTTGAAACCCGACCTACACCTGATGAACGACTTGAGATAAAC
>JAUYGW010000198.1 GCA_030690245.1 Gallionella sp.
GTTTATCGCGGGCATGGCCCGCTCCTACAAGTTGTAAAATTTTTTACGAAATTAAGCGGGGTAAATATGGCAAGCAAACCGGGCGAGAGAAAATTACAGATACTGCAAACCGTCGCGCAGATGCTGGAGCAGCCCAAGAACGAGAAGATCACCACGGCCGCGCTGGCGGCCAGGCTGGAGCTTTCCGAAGCGGCGCTGTACCGCCACTTCGCCAGCAAGGCGCAGATGTTTGAGGGGCTGATCGATTTCATCGAGCAGACGGTGTTCGGCCTGATCAACAAGATCACCCAGGAAGAGAAAAGCGGCTTGCAGCAGGTCGAAGCGATCGTGTCGATGCTGCTCGGCTTTGCGCAGAAGAACCGCGGCATGTCGCGGGTGCTGATCGGCGATGCGCTGGTGAATGAGGATGAGCGTTTGCAGCAGCGCATCAACCAACTGCTGGACCGCATCGAGGCGACGCTCAAGCAATCGCTGCGCATGGCCGCGACGCAGGGTGAAATGGGCGCGGCGACGGATGTGGGCGCGCACGCCAATCTGCTGGTGTGTTACGTGATCGGCCGCTGGCAGCAATTTGCCAAGAGCGGTTTTACGCGCGACCCGATGGCGCAGTGGCCGGCGCAGTCGGCGATTCTGTTGGGCAATAATCCTGGAAAATGCGGTTGAGCCACGGATGAACACGGATTGTCACGGACAAATAACGGGTTGAACCTGCTCTTTCAAATACCATTCAGATGAAATCCCCGCCCGTCGTAACGCAATGTTTTTTATCTGTGCCCATCCGTGTAAATCTGTGGCTAATAAAGGTTTTTGAATAACTTCAGAGGAAAATAAAATGATCCTGATCCTCAGTTCCAACACCAGCGAACAGGCGCCGGAATACCGGCAGTTGCTGGCGCACCTCGCGACGCTGCAAGGCATCCAGACCCGCGTGCATGTCGAGCGCGGCAGCGAAAAGACGCTTACGGAAATCTATCTGATCGGCAATACCAAGCCGCTGGACATCGGGGACATGCAGAGCCTGCCTTGCGTCGAGCGCGTGGTGCGGGTTTCAGAAGAGTACCGCATTCTCGGGCGGCACAAGGACGAGCGGCGTCCCACGCATTTCGAATACAACGGCGTGCGCTTCGGGCAGGACACGCTGCACGTGTTCGCCGGGTTATGCGCGGTGGACAATCGCGAGCATGTCGAGATCATGCTCAAGGCGTTGCGCGACAATGGCCAGGTTTGCACGCGCATGGGCGCCTACAAGCCGCGCACCAGCCCGTATGCGTTTCAGGGGCACGGCAAGAACTGCCTGCCCTACGTTTTCGAGCTGGCGGGCAAGTACGGCATCAAAGTATTGGCGATGGAAATCACCCACGAATCGCATCTCGATGAGATTCGCGAGGCGCTGCATCAGACCGGCAATCCGACCGGCGTGATGCTGCAAATCGGCACGCGCAACACGCAGAATTTCGAGCTGCTGAAAATCGTCGGGCGGCAAACCGAGATGCCGGTGCTGCTCAAACGCGGCTTCGGC
>JAUYGW010000207.1 GCA_030690245.1 Gallionella sp.
CGCGAACCTGGAGTCGTCCCATGACCCAAGACCGAAGCTTTCGCCCCAAGGGCGGACCCAGAACCAAGCCCGCCGATCCGGCCGAACGGATCAACGACGACGCCGATCCCCATGTCGACGAGCAGCTGGACAAGCGCCTCAAGGAGAGCTTTCCGGCCAGCGACCCGGTCTCGATCAACCCCGGCGCCGATTGAGACCTGCGGCATGACGCCCCAACTGTTGAAACGACAGGAGGACGTTATGGCTAAACGCAAGACCCCGCCGACGCCGCGCGATCCTCTCAAGGAGGCGCAGGACGCCGAGCTGGACGAGGAACTGGCGGCGACCTTCCCCGCGAGCGATACGCCCAAGACGTTACGGCGCCAGCCGGTCGAACCACCGAAACCGGCTTGAATGTCCCGCGTTGCGCTTTAGGGTCACCCTGAATTGAACGTTTGTTCGAAAGCGCGTCCGCGCGCCCAGGGGATCACATGAGCTCGCGTTTCGAAGGCACCGCCGACTATATCGCCACCGAGGATCTGAAAGTGGCGGTGAACGCCGCCGTGGCTTTGGAGCGGCCCCTGTTGATCAAGGGCGAGCCGGGCACCGGCAAGACCGTGCTGGCCTACGAAGTGGCCAAGGCGATGGGCGCGCCGCTGATCACCTGGCATATCAAGTCGACCACCAAGGCCAGCCAGGGCCTGTACGAATACGACGCCGTCACCCGTCTGCGCGACAGCCAGCTGGGCGAGGCGCGCGTCAAGGACGTCCGCAACTACATCAAGAAGGGCAAGCTCTGGGAGGCCTTCGAGGCCCCGGTCCGCCCGGTGCTGCTGATCGACGAGATCGACAAGGCCGACATCGAGTTCCCCAACGACCTCCTGCAGGAGCTCGACCGGATGGAATTCTATGTCTACGAAACCGACGAGACCATTTCGGCCAAGATCCGGCCGATCATCATCATCACCTCGAACAACGAAAAGGAGCTGCCGGACGCCTTTCTGCGCCGCTGCTTCTTCCACTACATCCGCTTCCCCGAGGCGGAGACGATGCAGTCGATCGTCGATGTCCACTTCCCCGGCATCAAGGCCAAGCTGGTGGCCGAGGCGATGCGCATCTTCTACGACATGCGCAAGGTGCCGGGCCTGAAGAAGAAGCCTTCGACGTCCGAGTTGCTCGACTGGCTCAAGCTCCTGATGGTCGAGGACATCGACGAGGCCATGCTGCGCGAGAAGGATCCGACCAAGCTGATCCCGCCGCTGCACGGGGCTCTGCTGAAGAACGAGCAGGACGTGCATCTGTTCGAGCGCCTGGCCTTCCTCGCCCGCCGCGAGGGCGCGGGGAATACGCGGCCAGGGCAGTAGTCGCCGGGGACTGCTTCGCGAAGCGTTGCTGTCCCTGTTGGCGGGGCGGAATTCGGTGACAGCTTCCGAATTCTGAAGGGACAAGTCGCCGAAGCGCGGTCGAATCTACGAGACAAACTTTCGCGGAATCAGCAAGTTACGGCCAGGTATCGGCCGCGGGCGCCGGGGATAGAGCCCTTCCCCCTTGATGGGGGAAGGGTTGGGGTGGAGCCCCGGGTCGGGGAGAGTCGCGGATCACGTGGCCGGCACGTGATCCACGCCACGCCCGGCGCTTCGGCGCCGCCCCCCCCCCCCCCC
>JAUYGW010000211.1 GCA_030690245.1 Gallionella sp.
AGGTGGAAGTCGAATCGCATCGCCTGGCGGGGCAGTGGCAGATGCTGTTCGAGAAAAAGCTGGACGTGATGCAATTCAGGGATCTGGTTCTGCAAACACAGGCCTTTCTGCATGAAGTGCCCAAACAGACCAAGGCGACCAATGCCTGCCTGATGGAAATCATGATGGCGCAGGACTTTCAGGACCTGACCGGCCAGGTCATCAAGAAGATTATCGAGGTAACCAAGAGCATGGAGCAGCAGCTGGTGTCTTTGTTGCTGGAGAACGCGCCCGCTTCGGTCAAGGCGGAGTTTGACTCGGGCCTGCTGAATGGCCCGGTTATCAATGCGGCGGGGCGCACGGATGTGGTGACCAGCCAGGATCAGGTGGATGACCTGCTGGAAAGTTTGGGATTTTAGGCAGGATTGAGGATTGAGTTAGAAGCGGTGCAGAGGGTTTTCTCAATCCTCGATCCCCGATCCTAATAAGGAGAATGAAATGAACGACTTTGCTGGCATGGAAGAGTTATTGAGCGACTTTTTGCTGGAGGCGGGCGAAATGCTGTCGGATGTGGACAGCAAATTGATGGAACTGGAAAAATATCCTAACGATAGCAAGTTGCTCAATGAGATATTCCGCGGTTTCCACACGATCAAGGGCGGCGCCGGGTTTCTCAATGCCGGTGAGCTGGTGACGCTGTGCCACCTTACCGAAAACCTGTTCGACAAACTGCGCAACCATGAGTTGACGCTAAGCGCGGAACTCATGGATGTGATTTTTGCGGCGACTGCCGAAGTGCGCAGGATGTTTGGCGCGCTGCAGCAAAACCTGCAACCGGGCGCGGCCCCTGCCGAAATGCTGGACAACTTGAAGGCGGCGTTGAGCGGAAAGGCGGTTGTTGCCGTTTCGGCAAAGCCAGCCAGCCCGGCAGCGGGCGCTGCTCAAACTACCCAGGCGATAGACGGGGTGGATTGGGATGCGCTGTATAACGCATTAACCGGCGGTACGGACATCGCCGCCAAAGTGGGTGTGGCGCGCGATCCGGAAAAAATCGCCGAAGCCATCTCCGAAGAGGAGGCGACCAACAAGGCATTCGGCCGCCGCACCAGCGATGTGCCGGGCGCTACGGTCGGCCGGCGCGACGGCGATGTGCCGGCAAAGGAAGCCAAGGAATCGACGATCCGCGTGGACACCGTCCGCCTCGATCAGGTGCTCAATCTTTCCGGTGAAATCGGCCTGACCAAAAACCGGCTGACGCATTTGCGCTCCGACATCATGCAGGGGCGCAACGACGCGGACACCTTGCGCGAACTGGATCAATCGGTCACGCAGCTGGATATGCTGGTGGTGAATCTGCAGAATGCGGTGATGAAGACGCGCATGCAGCCGATCGGCCGCCTGTTCAAGAAATATCCGCGCCTGGCGCGCGATCTGGCGCGATCCCTGGGCAAGGATGTGGAACTGGTGTTGTCCGGCGAGGAAACCGAAATGGACAAGACCATGATCGAGGACTTGAACGATCCGCTGGTGCATCTGGTGCGCAATGCGGTGGATCATGGCGTGGAAACCATCGAGGGGCGCATCGCCGTCGGCAAGCCGGAAAAAAGCCTGGTGGAGCTGAGCGCGCGCCAGGAAGGTGACCATATCCTGATCACCATCGCGGACGACGGGCGTGGCATGCGCCCCGAGGTGATCCGCAACAAGGCCATCGAAAAAGGGCTGATCACCACCGAGGTGGCGAACACGCTGGATGAGAACCAGTGCCTGGAATTGATCTTCCTGCCGGGCTTCTCGACCAAGGATGAAATCTCCAGCGTCTCCGGGCGCGGTGTCGGCATGGATGTGGTGAAGACCAATATCCAGAAACTCAACGGCGTCGTCAACATCCATTCCGAACCGGGCAAGGGAACCGTGCTGACCATTTCGTTGCCGCTCACGCTGGCGATCCTCCCGGTGCTGATTTTGCGCCTCGGTGAGCAGTCTTTCGCCGTGCCGCTGTCGATGGTGCGCGAAATCCTGTCCATCACCCCCGATCAATTGCAGCGAGTCTCCGGCAGGGCGACCATGGTGGTGCGCGGCGAAGTGCTGCCGGTGCTGCCGCTGGCGCAGTTGATCGGCTGGGAGCAAAGCGTCAATCCGGAAGTCGGCGTGCTGATGCAGTTCGGCAACAACAGTTTTATCCTGTCGGCGGACGGTTTTGCCGGGCACGACGATGTGGTGATCAAGTCGCTGGATACTTTCCGCCCCAAGGGCGTGGCGGGCGTGACCATGTCCAGCGAGGGCGATATCGTGCTGATTCTCGACATCAAGGAACTGCTCAGCGACGTGCGGGGACATTAAAAATAGGGAGTGGGGAGTAGGGAGTAGGAAGTGGGGGCAGGTTTCCCCACTTACCACTTCCTACTCACTACTGCCCAACCTAGGAGTAATCATGTTTGGCGGGAAATCAAGGCAGGAAAATCAGGAATTGCAGGCCAGACTGGCGCAAACCGACCAGGAGATTGACGCGCTGCGCAGCGATTTATCCAGGCTGGAAAATGAGCGGAATGCGGTGCGCGCCGAACTCGAAGGGGTCCATGCCGAGCATCAGACTTCGGAGCGGCTGTATGCCAACATGCAGGGGTTTGGCGATTCCTTTGTGGCGTTGCAACAATCCCAGGCCGCTGCGGCGCTGGCGTTGCGCGAAGAAAAGCAGCATGCCATCGAGGCCGCGACTATTTCGACCCGCAATCGTGAAGCCGTGCTGCAGATTGCACAGAGCCTGGATGCGCTGTCCGGGGATACCATGCAGACTTCGCAGAACATAGAGAACCTGACCAAGCGCGCGGCGCAGATCGGCAGCATCGTTCAGCTGATCAAGGAAATTGCCGACCAGACCAATCTGCTCGCGCTCAATGCGGCGATCGAGGCGGCGCGCGCCGGCGAGCAGGGGCGCGGTTTTGCGGTGGTTGCGGACGAGGTGCGCAAGCTGGCCGAGCGCACCGCGAAGGCGACCAGTGAAATTTCGATGATAGTGACCGCCATCCAGGGCGAAACCGATGTCACCAAGGCGCAAATGGAAGGCCTGGCGGCGAAGTCGCAGGTATTCAGCCGCGATGTCGCGGGCGTGATGGACAACATGAAGCATTTGCTGGGATTGTCGCACCAGATGGAAGGTGCGATTTCGGCGGCGGCGCTGCGCAGCTTTGTCGAGGTCGCCAAGATTGACCACATCCTCTACAAATTTGAAATTTACAAGGTGTTCATGGGCATATCGGAACGCGATGCGGAGAGTTTTGCGCCGCATACCGATTGCCGCTTGGGCAAATGGTATTTCGAGGGCGAGGGCAGGGATTGTTTTTCCAAGCTGGACGGCTACGCCGCCGTGGCGAGCCCGCATCAGGCCTTTCATCAGCATGGCAGGGAAGCCGTTATGGCATTCCGATCCGGCGATTCATCGCGCGGCATCGAACTGGTCGGGAAGCTGGAAGCCGACAGCATGGAGGTGCTCGCCGCGCTGCAAAGAATTGCGGTGGCGGGGGAAGGCGACAGCAGCCTGTTGTGCCATTCACCGAATTAGCAGCGGCGCGTCGCGCCCCTGAGGGATATTGAGAACTGCAAACCATGACAAATTCTACTCGTCTTGCCTTCACCGGCGCATTGGTCAGCGGCGTCCTGCTGGCCGGGCATGCGCTGTATTTTGGCGGCATGAGCATTGCCCTGGCCGATACACTGGTATTTTTGGTTGTCGTGTCTGGCTGGAGCTATCTGCTCAAACGGGCTGCCGTTGGCGAGGAACTGCCGGGCCGCGCCGAACTGTCGGCGCAGGGCGATATGCCCATCATCCATGAAAGCAACATGTTTCATGTGCAATTGGGCAAGGAGCTTTCCAATCAGCTTGCCTCGGCGCATACCGAGCTCGGCAACACCCAGGCCATACTCAGCGATGCCATCGCCAAGCTGATCGATAACTTTACCGCGATGGCCGAAGAGGTGCGCGCGCAGCAGGCCTTGACGCTGTTTATTACGGATGGCGGAGCGGCTGGCGAGGACCAAAATGCGAAGCAAAAATTCGAGCATTTCGTTCAGTCCACCTCAGACGCAATGAACGAATTTGTCGATACCACCGTCCAGAACAGCAAGCGCGCAATGGAGCTGGTAGAGAAAATGGATGCGATCAACGCGCAGGTTTCCGGCATACTCGGCATTCTGAGCGAAGTGGAAAGCATTGCCAAGCAAACCAATCTGCTGGCGCTCAACGCGGCGATTGAAGCCGCGCGCGCGGGTGAAGCCGGGCGCGGGTTTGCCGTGGTCGCGGATGAAGTGCGCAACCTTTCCGAAAATACCAATAAATTCAGCAAACAGATCCGCGCGCTGGTCGGCAATGTCAACGACTCGCTGATTTCTGCGGAGCGATCCATCAACAGCCTCGCGGCAACCGACATGACTTTTGTGATGGACTCGAAGCAACGGGTGCAGGTCATGATGACAGACCTTACCGCGCTGAATGAAACCATTGCCGGGAATGCCGTCGAATTGAACCTGATCAATGCCAAGGTCGAGAAAAACGTGGCGGTGGCGGTCTCCACATTGCAATTTCAGGATATGAGCTCACAGTTGCTTGCGCATGCCCAGATGCGCCTGATCGCGTTGCAGGAGGTTGCCAACGAAATGTGCAAGGGCACGGATCGCCCGGATCGCAGCGAATACCTCGAGCAAATTGCAGCCTACAATCGCTCGTTGCACGAACATGTCGTGTCGCTGGACGAAAAGAAATCCAACCCCGTCGCGCAGGACAACTTCGCTACCGGCGACATCGAGTTGTTTTAGCCTCGCTACCCTAGCAGCGCCGGAAGTCCTGCTGCCAGATGGGTGTCCATTCCTCAATCATCCCCAAGCCCTTCAATTTACGCGCCGCATAGTGTAGTCTGTCGGGGTATTTTAATAACCTGATGAGCTCAATCAAATGGCCAAAACCGTATTAACTGTTGATGATTCCGCCTCCATCCGTCAGATGGTGGCTTTTACCCTCAAATCTGCGGGCTACACCGTTATCGAGGCGGTCGATGGCCAGGATGGACTGGACAAGGCCAAAGCCAATGCGGTTAATCTGGTGCTGACCGACCAGAACATGCCCAGGATGGATGGCCTGACCCTGATTAAAACCCTGCGCGGCCTGCCTCAATACAAAGCGACGCCGATCCTGATGTTGACCACCGAATCCAGCGATGCCATGAAGGCACAGGGTAAGGCGTCGGGCGCAACCGGCTGGCTGGTCAAGCCGTTCGACCCGCAAAAGTTGCTGGAGGTCGTCAAAAAAGTGATCGGTTAAAACGTAGGGTGGGCGCAGCCTGACCTGCATTAGGCGCCAGCCAAAAAATTCACTTACCACTTTAGGAAAAAGCCAATGTCCATCGACATGAGCCAGTTTTATCAGGTGTTCTTCGAGGAATCCGCCGAGCACCTTGCGAGCATGGAAAGCCTGCTGCTCGCGCTGGATCTCGATGCGCCTGACCCGGACCAGCTAAACGCCATTTTCCGCGCAGCCCATTCCATCAAGGGGGGGAGCGGCACTTTCGGCTTCAACGACATGACCGAAGTGACGCACATTCTGGAAACCCTGCTGGATGGCATACGCAAGAATGAAATCACGATTATCGCCGATATGGTCGATGCTTTTTTGCAGGCGGGCGATGTGCTGCGCGACTTGCTGGAGGGGCACCAGAATGGAACCATCGCCGATCCGGCCGCGTCGCTCGAAATTCGCGCCAGGCTGGAACAGTTGACTGCGGAAGGATCACCGGGGCAGAAGAGCGGCCAGGCGATTGCCGCGATCGCGGGCAGTGCCGCTCCCGGTGCAACGACGAAAGCGCCGCAACCTTCCGCGCAGCATCGTTATCAGATCAAGTTCGCCAAATCGCCCGCCATCTTTCCCAAAAAAACAGACCTCAGCAACCTGCTGGATGAGCTGAGCAATATCGGCAAAATTGAAAACCAGAAAGTCGCCGCCAAATCGGTGACGTTATCGCTGACCAGTTACGCATCCGAAGCTGAATTGCGCGAGACCTTCTCGTTCTTTCTGGAGCCGGAACAACTCACCATTACGTCGCTTGGTAACAGCATCCCCGGCAGCAATGCCGGCAGCAAAGATGATGCGGGTTATGGTTTTTTTGTGGAGCCGGAGGCGATCAAGTCAGAAGCTGAAGAGGCGCAAGGCTATGGTTTTTTCGTGGAGCCGGAAGCGATTAAGTCAGAGGCGGAGAATGCACAGGGTTATGGTTTCTTCGTAGAGCCGGAGGTGGTCAAGTCAGGAGTCGAGGATGCTCAGGGCTATGGCTTCTTCGTCGATGTGGAAAGCAAGGCAAAGCCGCTCGCACCTGCTGCTGTTCAGCCGGAGGAGCCACATCGCCGTGCTGCTGACAAGGCGCCGCCGGCCGCAGCCGAAACCTCGATCCGCGTCAGCGTGGAAAAAGTCGATCAGATGATCAATCTGGTCGGCGAGCTGGTGATTACCCAGTCCATGCTGGCAGAAATCGCCTCTCATCTGGACCCGGTGTTGCATGAAAATCTGATCAGCGGGTTGGTGCTGCTGGAACGCAACACCCGCGAACTGCAGGAATCCGTCATGTCGGTGCGCATGATGCCGATCAATTTCGTGTTCAGCCGTTTTCCGCGCCTGGTGCGCGACCTTGCCGGCAAGCTCGACAAGAAAGTGCAGCTCAAGATGGTCGGCGAGGGCACCGAACTGGACAAGGGGCTGATCGAAAAAATCAGCGACCCGCTAACCCATCTGGTGCGCAACAGCCTGGATCATGGCATCGAAATGCCGGATGAACGCATCGCCAAGGGCAAAGACCCGCAAGGCACCATCACCCTGCGTGCCGCGCACCAGGGCGGTAACATCGTCATCCAGGTGGTGGATGACGGCGCCGGGCTGAATCGCGAACGGATCCTCGCGAAAGCGCATGAAAAAGGCATCCCGGTCGGCGACAACATGAGCGATGCCGATGTCTGGCAAATGATCTTTGCGCCCGGATTTTCTACGGCCGCCGTGATCACGGATGTTTCCGGGCGCGGGGTCGGCATGGACGTGGTGAAGCGGAACATCGAGGGTCTCGGCGGGCGCGTCGAAATCGCCTCCAAGTCGGGGGAAGGCAGCACCATCACCATCCGTCTGCCGCTGACTCTGGCGATACTGGACGGCTTGTCCATCGCGGTGGGCGACCAGATTTACATCGTGCCGCTCAGCTTCATCATCGAATCGTTGCAGCCCAAGGCCGAAGACATCAAGGAAATCAGCGGGCAGGGGCAGGTGATCCATGTGCGCGGCGAATATCTGCCGGTGATCGCACTGCATAAGGTGTTTGGTATTACGCCCAGGGTCGCCAATCCGGCGGAAGGCATCCTGGTGTTGCTGGAGGCGGAGGGTAAAAAAGTTGCGCTGTTCGTGGATGATCTGGTCGGGCAGCATCAGGTGGTGATCAAGAGCCTGGAGACCAATTACCGTAAAGTGGTTGGCGTGTCGGGCGCCACGATCATGGGCGACGGGCGGGTGGCGATGATCATGGACGTCGGTGCGCTGGTCAAGTTTGCGCAGGCTTAAGAGAGCCTCTAATAATCCGTCATTCCCGCGAAGGCGGGAATCCAGCGGTTTTATTTAACATGCCTTTGGGGTTTGTCCTTGCTGTGCAAGGGATTTTTCTTTGACTGGATTCCCGCCTTCGCGGGAATGACAGTTTTAGCCCGACCTGCGTCCAGTAAATTATTTGGGTTGAACGAAGTTAATTGATTAAAAAAGGAGGACACCATGCAAGCAAACGAAGGCCAGGCGGCAGATGGTAATAGCCGCGAGCTGTTGACTTTTACTCTAGGCAACGAGGAATACGGCATCGACATCCTCAAGGTTCAGGAAATCCGCGGCTACGATGCGGTCACCACGATAGCCAATTCACCCGACTTCATCAAAGGCGTGATCAACCTGCGCGGCATCATCGTGCCGATCGTGGACATGCGCATCAAATTCAAACTCGGCAATATTACCTATAACGAACTCACGGTAGTCATCATCCTCAACGTCGCCAACCGCGTGGTCGGCATCGTGGTGGATGGGGTGTCCGACGTGATCGCGCTGACCGCCGAACAACTGAAACCCGCGCCGGAATTCAGTTCCTCGCTGGACATGCAGTACATCATGGGCCTGGGCACGGTGGACGAACGCATGATCATCGTGATGGACATCGAGAAACTGATGATCAGCCGCGACATGGACCTGGTCGAAATGGCGGCAGCCTAAAGCATTATCAAATTCACTGTTTTGGAGAAGTTCAATATGTTTAAAAATCTTACTATCAAATCGCGATTGATTTTTGTCATCGCAATCCTGTCGGTTTTGCTCATAGCGATCGGTGTCATGGGCATGCTCGGCATGAGCAAGGCCAGCGAAGGCCTGCGCACTGTCTATGAGGATCGCACGGTGCCCATGGGGCAGGTTTCCGACATTCAGAAATTGTTGCTCACCAACCGGCTGCGTATCGCCGTTTCGATGGTGACGCCCACACCGGAGGTCATCCAGAAAAACAGCGCCGAAGTGGAGCAAAATATTGCAGAGATCGGCAAGATATGGGATGCGTACATGGCCACCACGCTGACGCCGGAGGAAAAAATTCTGGCGGACAAGTTTGCCGAGGACAGGAAGCAATTCGTGGGCGAGGGTTTGAAGCCGGCCATCGCTGCGCTTCGCGCCAATGATCTGAAGCTGGCCGATAAAATCGTGGTAGAAAAAATTCGCGTGCTGTATGAACCGGTCGGCGCGGGTATTCAGAAACTGCTGCAATTGCAGCTTGATGTCGCCAAACATGAATACGAAGACTCGATCAGCCGCTATGAAAATAATCGCAATCTCTCTGTCGGGTTGATTGTCGGCGGTCTGGTGCTGGCGTTGTGGCTGGGCATCGTCCTTATCCGCGCCATCATGCGGCCGTTGGCGGAGGCGCAGGATGTGGCAGCCAAGATTGCTGCAGGCGATCTGAGCAGCACCATCGATATCAGGAACAACGACGAAATCGGGCAGTTGCTGGCATCCTTCAAAAACATGCAAGCCAGCCTGCAATCCATTGTTGCGGAAATCCAGAGCGTCGTCGAAGCTGCCGCCAATCGTGGCGACTTCAGCGTCAAGATGGATATGAACGGCAAACAGGGCTACACCAAGACCCTGTCTGAACTGCTCAACCAGTTGTCGAACGTCACCGAAACCGGCATTGCTGACGTGGTGCGCGTGGCGAATGCGCTGGCCAAGGGCGACCTGACGCAAACCATCAGCAAAGACTACCCCGGCTCCTTCGATGAAATGAAAACCGGCATAAACGGCACGGTAGAAAACCTCAAACAACTGGTGGGCGAAATCAAGGACGCGACGGACACCATCAACACCGCCTCCAAGGAAATCGCCGCCGGCAACAGCGATCTGTCGCAGCGCACCGAAGAACAGGCCTCCAGC
>JAUYGW010000213.1 GCA_030690245.1 Gallionella sp.
GAGCCCCTCCATGGACAGCAGGGTGTGAGGTTCAGCCGACTAAGCGGCTAAAGCGTAGTTTTCGTCGTTTGCGACTAGTTTTTTCCAGCTGATTTACGAGGTGGCGGGTCCTCGGTATGCCCTACACTGCTTTGCAACCCACGTCGAAGCCAAGTCGTCCCCGGTTCGATTTTGCTACTGCTGCACAACGGTACAGATTGTAGCAGACTCAGAGGGCGAGACAGCCGAGAAGTTCCGTCGGCTTGTCGATGCTGCCTTGGGCGTTCCAGCTTTTGACCGAGACGTCAGCGCTGACATAACCGTAGTTGGCGATGATGCCCGGCATTTTGGCGGCGTTGGCGGCTTGCATGTCGCGCCGGTCGTCGCCGAGATACAGGCAGTGTTCCGGCGCGACGCCGATGATCTCGCAGGCCTTGAGCATCGGTTCAGGGTGCGGTTTGGCCTGCGCGCAGGTGTCGCCGCTGATCAGGCAGGCGGCGCGTTCGGCATAACCGAGGGCTTGCATCAGCGGCACGGTGTAGCGGTGCGGTTTGTTGGTGACGATGCCCCACTTGATGTTGCGCCGTTCGAGTTCGGCAACCAGTTCTGCCATGTCGCCGAAGAGTTGCGTGTGTACGCAGATGTGGCGTTCGTAGTAGTCGAGGAAGATGTCGCGCAGCGCGCCGTAATCCGGCGCATCCGGTTCAATGCCGAAACCCAGCTTGAGCAGGCCGCGCGAGCCGTGCGAGGCTTGCGGGCGGATGGTCTCCAGCGGCAGCGGCGGCAGGTGGCGGGTGGCGCGGGTGTGGTTCAGCGCGGCGGCGAGATCGGGTGCGGTGTCGGCGAAGGTGCCGTCGAGGTCGAACAGGACGGCTTTAATCATAAATGGTCATGGCGCATTGCGTAGGGGCGTATGCCATAAGAGGGCGTATTGCCATACGCCCCTACGTGTTTCAATACTTTGTCAATCACGACGGCAGGCGATCAGGTAGTTCACGTCGGTGTCGCTGCCCAATGAATAAACCTGGCTGAGCGGGTTGTAGCTCATGCCGATGAGATCCGTCACGCTCAATTCCGCGTGGCGGCAAAATTGCGCCAGTTCGGAGGGCTTGAGGAACCTGGCGTAGTCATGCGTGCCGCGCGGCAGCAGTTTCAGCACATATTCCGCGCCGAGGATCGCGAACAGATAGGATTTCGGGTTGCGGTTGAGCGTGGAGAAGAATACCCAGCCGCCCGGCTTGACCAGCTTCGCGCAAGCCGCAACCACGCTTTGCGGGTCGGGCACATGCTCGAGCATTTCCATGCAGGTGACGACATCGTAATGGCCGGACTGCTCGGCGGCGAGGTCTTCCACGGCGACCTTGCGGTAGTTGACGCGCTGGCCGCTTTCCAGCAGATGCAGCTTGGCGACTTGCAGGGCTTTGTCGGACAGGTCGATGCCGCTGACGTTCGCGTTCAGTCCGGCCATGCTTTCCGACAGGATGCCGCCGCCGCAGCCGACATCCAGCACGGTCTTTCCGGCCAGGCTGGCGTGGCGGTCGATATAGTTCAGGCGCAGCGGGTTGATGTCGTGCAGCGGCTTGAATTCGCTGTTCGGATCCCACCACTTGTGGGCCAGTTGCGAAAATTTTTCCAGTTCGGCGGGATCGGCGTTGGTCATGGCGTGTACCTTGATGCTGAGGAGGTGACTCTAACAAAACTTGTTGCCTCAGCCAAATAATA
>JAUYGW010000090.1 GCA_030690245.1 Gallionella sp.
TGTTCGAGAAGGACGAGCTCAACGAGGACTTCCAGAATACCGACGTCGCGATGGTCATCGGCGCCAACGACAACGTGAACCCGGCGGCGCAGGACGACCCGAACAGCCCGATCGCCGGAATGCCGGTGCTGGAAGTTTGGAAGGCCAAGACCTCGATCGTGATGAAGCGCAGCATGGCCTCCGGCTATGCGGGCGTCGACAATCCGCTGTTCTACAAGGAAAACAACCGCATGCTGTTCGGTGATGCCAAGAAGATGCTGGACGAAGTGCTCACTGTGCTGAAAACGCAGTAAAACGGCCGAAACTAAAACGTAGCGAAGCAGCGTTTTGTTGCAGAATGACGCCCGCACAAGCGGGCGTCATTACATCACAAGTTAGAACGGTGATGATTTTCCCGGTGTAGGTGCGACTTCATTCGCACTGGCAAAAAACTGCGTGCGGATAAATCCGCACCTACAGGAGCGATGTCATGCCGCACACAAGCCTCAACCCAACCACCGACCAGATAATCCAGACCCACGCCAGCTGGGATGTGCAACGTTTGGCACAAGCTCTGGAAAAAGCCCACCGCGCGCAACAAGCCTGGGCGCAAACACCCTTTTCACAACGCGCCGAGGTGCTGCGCAATGCCGCAATAAAGTTGCGCGCACAGCGCGATCAATTCGCGACCCTCATCACCCTGGAAATGGGCAAGCCGCTGCGCGAAGCCCGGGCCGAAGTCGAAAAATGCACCACTGTCTGCGACTACTACGCGCTTCATGCCGAGGAATTCATGCGCGCCGAGCCGGTGGCATCGGATGCCGGAAAAAGCTATGTCGCGTATTACCCGCTCGGCGTGGTGCTGGCCGTCATGCCGTGGAATTTCCCGTTCTGGCAGGCCTTCCGCGCCGCCGCCCCGGCCTTGATGGCGGGCAACGCGCTGCTGCTGAAACATGCGCCGAATGTGCCGCAATGCGCGCTCGCCATAGAGACTATCTTCCGCGAATGCGGTTTGCCCGACGGCGTGTTTACGACCCTGATGATCGAAGTCGAACAGGTCGCCGAGACCATCGCCAGCCCGCATGTGCATGCAGTCACGCTCACCGGATCGGAAGCCGCCGGGCGCAAGGTCGCGGCGTGCGCCGGACAGCATCTGAAAAAATGCGTGCTGGAACTCGGCGGCTCCGACCCATTCATCGTGCTGCACGACGCCGACCTTGAATTGACCGTCAATATGGCGATGGCCTCGCGCTTCAACAATTGCGGGCAATCCTGCATCGCTGCCAAGCGCTTCATCGTCGTGCCGCAGATCGCGGACGAATTCCTGAGCGAACTCAAAACCAGAGTGGAAGCGCTCAGACTCGGCGACCCGCTGATTGAGGCCACGCAAATCGGCCCGATGGCGCGCCTCGACCTGCGCGATGAACTGCACCGGCAGGTCAGCGATTCCATCGCGCAGGGCGCAGTGGCGGTGACCGGCTGCAAGCCGGCGGAACGTGAAGGATTTTTCTACCAGCCTTCGATCCTGGATCAGGTCACCGCCGACACCCGCGCCTGGCACGAAGAACTGTTCGGGCCGGTGGCAACCGTGATTCGCGCCGCAAACGAAGCGGATGCGCTGCGCATCGCCAACGAAACACGCTTCGGTCTCGGCTCGTCGATCTGGAGCAAAGACACGGCACGCGCCGAACAACTGGCGGCGCATATCCAGGCCGGCAGCACCTTCATCAACGGCATGGTCAAATCCGACCCGCGCCTGCCGTTCGGCGGCGTGAAGGCCTCGGGCTACGGGCGCGAGCTGTCGAGGCTGGGGATGCTTGAGTTTGTGAATGCGAAGACGGTGTGGATTCGGTAGATGCGTGTGTCGCTGTAGTACCCGATTGGGTCTAAAATTGACTGTTTGCGAAGGACTGCTGAGTGCCAAGCAATCCATCGTCTGTGCCATTGGAGTATTATCCCGCTTGGCTCATCATCTAATCGGAGGCACTAATACAGTGGATACCAAACGTTGAAGATGTGACCCAAATTCACAAGCATCTAGTGATGCTGTTTGAGCACGAAGAAGACCCAATCTCTCCTCCTGGAATAAAGTCGCTTAAGGAAGGTCTGAACAAGTAGCCAAAAATGAAAACGCCGAATCCACAATCTGCCGCGAATGCTGAAATTGGCAAGAAACGCCCACATTGTTGGGCATTTCGCCTGTCCTTCCGGCCCATTTCCCGTTCATCAGGCGCACCTCT